>CAZNDR010000096.1:0-11095 GCA_964571835.1 uncultured Cytophagia bacterium
TTTCTCACTTGTGCTCCTCCAAGTATTTATTTAAACTAAATTATTTGATTCTTATGATTCACGTGCACCACTTTTGTTACCAGCTGTTGAGCTCTCTCTTTTTCTATCAAACAAAAGGAAAGGATGATCACTAGATCACCGATTTCTGCCAATCTTGCTAAAGCGCCGTTACAACAAATAACACCTGAACCAGGCTCACCTTCGATCACGTAACTTTGCGCCCGGGCGCCGGTATTAATGTTCAAAAATTCGACTTTTTCGTAAGGCAGAAGATCGGCAGCTTCCATTAGTTTCTTATCAATAGTAATGCTGCCTTCATAATTCAAATTGGACTCGGTTACTGTCGCCCGATGAATTTTCGATTTGCACATAAAAACGAACATAAACAATTACTCCATGCCTTTTTGTTTTTCCGACAGAAAAGCATTCAAAAACTAATATACCTCATCATCGCTTGCCGAATGTGTTTTCACTATATTTTCCGATTTCCACACATAATACAATCGTTGAATAGCAGTAATGTTGGAAAATAAAGCAATGATCAAAATGATTCCCACTAAAGCAAATTGATGGATGATAGCACCGAAAGCTAACAGGACCACCCGATCTGGCCGTTGCATCAAACCAATTTTGCATTCCAAGCCTAATCCTTCGGCACGTGCTCGCACATAACTGGTCATGATCGACCCACCAATGGCTACCGATACAGCAACTGCGGTCAGTAATGCCAAATTGTACTCGCCGACACGCCAGGCCGAGGTGACAAAATAGTAAGCTAAACCAAAAAAGATCATCAACTCTGAATATCGATCCAGTGTCGAATCATAAAGCGCGCCAAATTTGGTGACACGTTTAGTGGCTCGCGCGACTTTTCCATCGATCATATCAAAAAGACCGCTGAGCAACATCATCAAGCCACCGAAGCGAAAATGCCCGCTGCCGAACAAATAAGCCGTGGGAAAACTCAACAAAAAACCAACGGTCGTAAAATGGTTGGGATTTAACCTTCGTTTGACAAAAAAATCGACCACCGGTAAAATTAAAGTAAAAAATCCATTAACCAACCAGCCCGGCAATAATCCGAATTTTTTTTTTACTCCCATTCTGTCCCATAGCCAAACTAATTCTTAATGGAGGCAGCGCCCTGGATGACGATCACAAATTCGCCCTTAGTTTTTATTTTGTTAAAATTGGCGCAAATATCCTCCAATGATCCACGATAGGTTTCCTCAAATTTTTTTGTCAGCTCACGAGATAAAGAAAGGCGGCGATTGCCAAAAAACTCCTTGAGCTGGTTCAACGTCTTCACCATTCTATTGGGTGATTCGTATAAAATGATAGTTCTTTTTTCCGTCGATAATTCCTTTAATTTTGTCTGCCGGCCTTTTTTGGTCGGCAAAAATCCTTCGAAAACAAAACGATCGGTAGGCAAACCCGAGATTATCAAAGCGGTCACAAAAGCGGTGGCGCCGGGGATGGCTTCAATCTGGATATTCTCTTTTATCGCCTCTCTGACCAGATCGAAAGCGGGATCCGAAATTCCCGGCGTTCCGGCATCGCTGACCAGGGCAATGGATTCACCCTGTTTCATTTTCTGAATTAAAGCGGGCGTCTTTCTTTCTTTATTGTAAGTAAAAAAACTGGTCGTTGGCGTCTCGATTTGGTAATGGCGCAACAGAATTCTCGCCTGCCGCGTATCCTCAGCTGCAATCAGGTCAACGGCTGCCAATATCTCAATGGCGCGATAAGAAATATCTTTCAGATTGCCAATGGGTGTGCTGACCAGATATAATTTGCCGAAATTAGCAGTTAACAAAAAATTTCAACTCCGTTTATTTTAAGCCAACAACATGCAGCCATCAGCTTTTAAAAATAAATTTTTACACACTTACTAAGGATGGACATTTCACTTTTTCTGTCAAAACGATTTGCTCCAAAATGTAGTTCGAAATGTTGTGCCTTTATGAACTACCAGGATTGAAAGCCATGAGAGGGTTTCAATCCATTTTTGTCATCAATGAAAAACCTTTCGCTAATAAGATCAACTCCTGCTTTGCCCAAATCGCCGACTTGCTCAAATTATTCAGTTCACGGTTGATGCAAAAGCGAACAGCTGAAAACCGACAGCCAATCGCTTTCTCTAAAGATTAAAAAAGGGTCTGCAAACATTGTTGTACAATTGCCATCGCTTCGTCAACATGTTCTTTCGTTACATTAAGCGAAGGTCGGAAGCGAATAGACCGCGGACCACATTTCAGGACCAGCAATCCTTGATTTTGTGCCTCTTTCATAAAAGTGTCGCGGCTAGTTGAGTCAGCCAAATCAAAAGCATTAAATAAGCCCTTACCCCGAACGTTGGAAATCACCCGGCTAAATTTATCCTGTAACTCAAGCAATTGGCTGTGAAAGTATGAGCCAACTTTTGCTGCGTTGTCGACCAAATGTTCCTCTTCGATAATTTCCAGAAGGCGTTGGCAACGCACCATATCCACCAGGTTAGCGCCCCAGGTAGAATTAATGCGGCTGGATTCTTTGAATACATTATTTTCAGCACGGTCAACTCTTTTGCTGACCATTATTCCACAGACCTGCATTTTTTTGCCAAAGGCGATAATATCTGGCTCCACATCAGCATGCTGATAAGCCCACATTTTGCCGGTGGCGCCTAAGCCAGTCTGCACTTCATCAAAAATGAGCATAATGTCATTCTCGTCAGCAATGGTTCTTAATTCTTGAAAAAATTCTTTGCGAAAGTGATTGTCGCCGCCTTCTCCCTGAATCGGCTCAATAATGATCGCGGCAATATCATCTGGATTTTCGGTGATAGCTTTTTTAATCTGATTGATGCTCATTTTTTCTAAGGCTATCACTTTCTCCAGATTTTCTTTCTTGAGTGGAAAGGTAATCTTCGGATTGAGCACTCGCGGCCAATTGAATTTGGGGAAATATTTTGTTTTACGTGAATCGGCCGTATTGGTCAAGGAAAGGGTGTAACCCGATCTGCCATGAAACGCTTGTTCAAAATGTATGACTTTGGTGCCTAGTTCTTTGTTGTAGCCTTTTTTAAAATTCAGCCGGACTTTCCAATCAAAGGCTGTTTTTAACGCATTTTCTACTGCCAGCGTTCCGCCGCTAATAAAAAACAGGTACGGTAAACTTTCAGGTACGGCAACGCGGACAAACGTATCGACAAATTCTGCCATTTCCACCGTGTAAAAATCAGAATTAGAAGGCTTATTAATGGCAGCTCGTAATATCTTTTCTTCAAAACCGGGCGTCAACAATTTCGGATGATTTAAGCCAATAGGCAAAGTAGCAAAAAAGGTAAAAAAATCCAGATATCTGCGGCCGGTATTAGCGTCGACTAAATAGCTTCCTTGACTCTTTTCCAAATCAACAATAATATCATACCCATCCACTAATAAATTTTTTGATAATATGTCGCGCACATTAGCTGGACAAATCTTTAACATAGGTGACTCCCAAAAGTATTGATCTCATAAATTCATATCAGTTCGTTCGATTTTTTTAGTTGACTGGTAATCCCTTCTTTATTAAAGCTAACAATTATAAGAAAAAATTCTTTAAAAGTCAAGAATCAAGTCCGCATTTTAAAATTTATTTTTTGCGCTTTCTACGCTTAACGCCAAAAAAATTACTTGACTATGTCATTAGCTTTCACGATATTTTTGCTTCATAAATTGGATGAGTGCGTCATAAATTAATAAACAGATCATCAAATGCAAAACAAGTTCAGATGTCACATAATTCGCGCGCTTCGCCACAGATGGCGGGCTAAAAGTGGCTACCGTGAGGTTTTAAAATTAGCCCTGCCGCTTATTTTGAGTACCAGTTCCATCAGTTTGCAGCATTTTATTGATCGGATGTTTTTGACCTGGTATTCGCCCGAGGCCATAGCTGCTTCGGTGCCTGGCGGCATTATGTCCTATACTTTAATGTGTTTTTTTATCGGCACGGCTGCTTATGTCAATCCATTTGTCGCTCAGTATTATGGCGCAAAACAGCGCCAGCAAATTGCCCCAGTAGTTTGGCAAGGCATCTATTTTTCGCTATTCTCGTCGGTTCTATTCTTGACCTGTTATCCATTAGCTGAACCAATGTTCAAAATAGCCGGTCATTCGCCGGCAGTCACAAAGCTGGAAATTCAATACTTCCAAATTTTAGTTTTTGGTGCGCCAGCAGTCTTTATCTCGCAAGCAATTTCTGGCTTTTTCTCTGGGAGAAGTGAAACCTGGACAATTTTATGGGTCAACTGCAGTGCCACTTTGGTCAATATCATTTTTGACTATTTATTGATTTTCGGCAAATTTGGTTTCACTAATTTAGGAATTAAAGGTGCAGCAATCGCTACGGTCATGTGTAACTATGCCGCAGCCATTTTATTTTTAGCCATTTTATTAAAACCAAAATTCAGGCGTCAATACGGCACCTGGCAAAACCGGCATTTCAACTTTTCATTATTTAAGCGCTTGATGCGTTTTGGCATGCCCAATGGTGTGCACTTTTTCCTCGATCTGTTAAGTTTTACCATTTTTATTATGTTGGTGGGCAGATTCGGCACTATCGCCTTGGCGGCTACTAACATCTCCTTTAATATTAATTCGCTGGCTTTTATGCCCATGATCGGATTGGGTATTGCTGTCGAAGTATTAGTCGGGCAAAAATTAGGTGAAAACAAGTCGAAGCTGGCAAGATATGGCACTTATTCAGCGCTGCACATTACCTTTTTGTACATGGGAACTATTTCCTTAACTTACGTTCTTTTCCCAGAAATTTATCTTTATCCTTTTGCCGCTCAAGCTAATGCTCAATCATTTGTTGTGGTGAAACAGATGACCATTATCCTGCTGCGCTTTGTCGCTTTCTATTCAGTGTTTGATACCATGAATATTATCTTTTCCAATACCTTGCGAGGCGCTGGCGATACCCGTTTCGTCATGCTCGCTAGCGTTTCCCTTTCCTGGCTGATCATGATTGTCCCCACTTATTTAGGCAGCGTTGTTTATCAATGGGGAATTTACGTCACCTGGTTATCGCTGACTTTTTATATCGTAGTGCTCAGTGGTGTATTTTTGACTCGATTTTTAGGCGGCAAATGGGAATCGATGCGTGTTATCGAAGAAGCGCCCATTGTGCCGGCACCGAACCTGCCAGATAATCCAGTAGGGTAAAATTTCTTTTGATTTCTTTACTGATTTTTTTTATTTCTATTGAACAAACAAACTTCCGTTCATACACTGGCGATAGTTTAAATTTCACTCCAAAAGTGAAGCAATAGCCTTGCTGCTTTGCTATTCGTGATAAGCCTGTTGGATCAATTGCCGTTGGTTGTTTTGGTTTTTGATCTGCCCAAATTCAAAGCGAAAAGGTAGCCACCATCTAACTATTCAGTTACAGCGGCGTTGAGATCACCAGATCGCCTAAGAATTTATTTGCTAAAAAGATTGAGGAAAAGGTAGTTGTTGGATGGAATAACGCTGAACGAATTGATACACGAATTGAAGCACATTTGCTTTTTCGCTTGAAGCAGGCTGCCTATCCACTGGTGCTATTGATCAACTTCGACTGCTGGTATGGCAGGGATGACTTTAGCCACTCATGCTATAAAATTCTCGTTGCACTCAGAGGCTCTCTGGCTAAATTGGAGCGATACTATCAGAAATCATTCCCCTATCACATGCACCTTCATGAGGTTGGTCGTGCCTTTAACAAAAATCGGCGTGCCTAACAGAATGATAATGACATCACCTTTTCGAACGAAGTGCTGGGTCAGCAAAACTTTTTCTGTTTGCCGGATGATTTGATCCGTGTCATTCAAATCGTCCATCTGCAACGGTAAAATGCCCCAGGACAAATTCAATTGCTGTTGAACAATTTTATGCGGCGTAAAAGCGATAATATCGGTGCCTGGCCGATATTTTGAAACCATGCGGGCGGTAAAGCCGGAATTGGTGAAAGCCACGATTGCTTTCACCTGCAAATGCTTCGCCGTTTCGCAGGCGGAATAGCTCACCGCGTCAGCAATGGATAGCTGATGCATTTTTCTCAGCCCATGTTGGCTGGCCAAAGCAATCAAGGTCTTTTCCGATTCACAGATGATTTTATTCATCATATTGATTGTCTCGACCGGAAATTTCCCAGTCGCGGTTTCTGCCGAAAGCATCACTGCGTCGGTTCCATCAAAGATGGCATTGGCAACATCCGAGACTTCAGCGCGAGTCGGTCGGGAACTTTGGCGCATCGACTCCAGCATTTGAGTTGCGGTGATAACTGGTTTTCCTTTCTCCAAGCAAAGTCGAATTATTTTTTTTTGAAAAATTGGCACCTTTTCCAGAGGCATTTCCACGCCAAGATCGCCGCGTGCGATCATCACGCCATCAGATGCTTCGATGATATTTTCCAAATCATCCATGGCTTCCGGTTTTTCGATCTTAGCAATGACCAGAATATCTTTTTTTTGACTGGCTATTATGGCCTTAACCTGACGCACGTCATCTGCACTACGCACAAAAGAAAGTGCCACCAAATCGACTCCCATTTTTAATCCAAAAGCCAGATCCTCACGGTCTTTGGCAGTGAAAGATGGCTGGCTGATCTGCACGCCAGGTAAATTAATTCCTTTGTGATCGGAGAGCTTCTCGCCCTCTTCGACCTTGCACAGCACCGAATCTGAGCTTGTTTCAATAGCTTTTAGACGAATTTGCCCATCATCCAATAAGACGGTATCGCCCGGTTTGACATCGACCGGCAAGAATTGATAATTGGTAGAAATAACTTCTGCATCTCCCAACACCTCCTTTGTCGAAATTCTTATTTTTGACCCAGTCGGCAGATAAACCGCCCCTTGCTTCATTTTTCCGACGCGCAATTTAGGCCCCTGCAAATCCTGAAGAATTGCCACTGGCTTGTTTAATTCATTCGAGAGGCAGCGAATTAATTCCATCGCTGAAAAATGATCTTGATGTGTCCCGTGAGAAAAATTTAGCCGTGCCACATTCATGCCGCTGTTGATGAGCTGCAAAATTTTTTCTTTTGAGCTGGTCGCTGGGCCAATGGTACAGACAATTTTTGTTTTTCGCATAGTTAATCCTCAATTTTCCTGCAGAATATTATTTGCTTTATTGTTCAATAAATACCAACAGAACGCCTTCCAAAATCCACTACCAATTTTGAAATTGGCAATTGATTGTATTTAGGATCTATTTTTTGCAGCTCGCTGAGCTCTAAATTTATCTTATTCTGATTAAATTTTCTCCATCAGTTTTAAAAACCACTGCTCCATTTTCATCGGTTCGGATAACTGGGATATTCAAATCGGCTAATCTGTGAATAACTGATGAAGAAGGAAAACCGAATTTATTGTTTTTGCCTAATGAAATGACGGCGAATTTTGGTCGAACGATTTTTAATAAGGCTAACGTCGATGAGGTTTCGCTGCCGTGATGAGGAATTTTTAGCACCTCGGCTTTGAGCAGATCGCCATAATTGAGCAAAGCAGCCTCAGCTTCCATTTCCACATCACCCAAAAATAGAAAACTTCGTCTGCCGAAAATTATTTTTACTGTCAACGAATTGTTGTTGATATCAGTTTGATATTTTTTCCAAAACTCGAACGTGGGATGAATGAAAAAAACACCGTAACCCGTGCAGCTATCCATTCTCTGAGGCTGATTGATGAAATGCTGTGTCAAGCCTAAACTATCGACCAGCTGTTTGTAAGTAGAGCAGACTTCTGATTGATGAAATAAGCCAGTATCAAACAAATGATTGACCTTCATTTTTCTAAAAATTGACGGCATCCCGCCAATGTGATCATTATCAGCGTGAGAAAGAACCACGCTACTTAATTGGTGGATGCTGTTTCTCCTAAAATATGGCAGCAGAAAAAATTCTGCCGCATCAAATCCATCAACATGTGGACCGGCATCAATTAACATATTTTCGCCGTCGGGAAATTCAATCAATGCGGCATCCCCCTGACCGACATCAAAAAAAATTACTTGCATCCATTTCTTGTCCACAAAAATAGACCGCCACATGGCCGCATTAGCAAAAATTAAAAGCGAAAAAACGACCATTTTTCTCACTGCTTGTTTGTCCAGATTCAGACACAAAAAAAGCCCCACATAATAAAGCATCACAGCAAGCAAGCCCATTGAGGCAATGGTCAAAGCGGATAGTGGCAAATTAGCAGCGATCTTAGTCAGAAAAATCAGTATCTCAATGCACAACGAATTAGCAGCCGCCAATAAAGCGGCAGCATGAATGGAGACAAAGAAAAAAATCAGTGAAACAAAACCATAGGCAATGATAATTCCAGAGAGCGGAATGACAATTAGATTGGACAGCAGGGAAATTAAAGATATTTGCTCAAAATAAAAAGCAGTAATCGGCAGCGTTCCTAACTGGGCGGCAAGCGAGATAAGAAACAAGGTAACACCTTTTTCCCCAATTTTGTGCTGCATTAATTTGTTGAAGATGCAGGCGGCTGAAAGATAATTCTTAAGCTTTTGATAGATATAAACCATGGACATTATAGCTGCAAAGGACAACTGGAAGGAAGCCTGAAATAATTCCTCTGGATTAAAAATTAGAATTATTAGCGCAGCAGCCGACAAAACATTCAAAACGTCAACGGGTCGTTGTTTTAATTGCCCGAGCAAAAATATCGTTGCCATGAGAGAGGATCGGACAATGGGTGATTCAAAGCCGATGAGCAGATTGTACAAAAACAAACAAAATATGACCAAAAAAATTTGAAGCCGATACGGCACGCGCATCAGTCCGAACAAAGCAAACAAGATAATGATGATGTAGCCGACATGCAGCCCGGAGATAGCCAGGACATGAATAACACCACTTCTCATGAAAGACTCTTTGACGTCAGCGGAAATTTCGCTTCTTAGCCCCAGCAACAGACCTTTCATGAGCGCCTGTCTCTGGCCGTCATAAAGGATTTCAATGATGTGATTCAATTTTGACTTGGCTAAGCATATTGCCCTCGCCAACGAAACGTGGTCTGCCGGGATCACAGCCAGAATTTCCTTTTCGCTTTTAATGTTCACGATGGCGAATATTCCCTGTGCTGCCAGATATTTTTTATAATCAAATTCACCCGGATTTCGTTCGCCGGGTGGCGCCTGCAATCTTGAAAATAGCATCACTTTGTCGTTGTTTTCTAAATGGACGTCGAGATTGTAGAATCTGATTATTGCTCTTCCAGTTGTTTGGAAAGGCGTTTGATTTACAATTACGCTATCCACCTTCACTTCAACTTCGAGGCGATCTTTCTTTCGCTGTGGGAATCCCGTTACTGTTGTTTTGATTATCTGCCTTTTGTTAAAATTGAGAAAATAGCGCAGGTGGTGTTTGGGAAAAACATTGGTTTTTAAGGTGTAATGAAAAGCTCCACTCAATAACAGTGCCAGCAACAGCATTAAATTAGCATAGCGCCAGCGAAAAGCGACCGTTAAGTAACAAATGATTGAGATGAAAATGAGAGCACAAAACAAAATGAACGGATCAATTTCCAGATAGTAACCAAAAATCAATCCCAAAATAAATGGCAGGACGACTTTGAAGGCTGGTTTGGTTTTTAGAGAAATCAACAGTCTTTTCATCACGGCAAGAAGGCAATTAATTGTTATCTACCGTTTGTTATTTTATTTGAGAGCCAAGACATTAATTTTGTTACTTGAATTTCCAAATCTTCAAGCGTTCCATCATTGTTAATCACATAGTCAGCCTGCTTTATTTTTTCGGCTATTGGCATTTGAGCAGCCATTCGCTTTTGCACTTCTTCTTCGCTTAGCCGGTCTCGTTTCATGAGGCGAGCTAAAATATTTTCTCTTGAAGAACTTACCACGATAATGTAATCGTAGAGAATGTTGGAACCAGCTTCGTAAATCAAAGCCGCCTCCACACCGGCAATTTTGTGCTGGCTGGATTTTTCCCAACGCTGCAGAACCTCACGATGATATTTTATCACCAGCGGGTGAACAATTTTTTCGATTCTTTTTTTGGCTGTCTCATCATTAAAAACGATCTCAGCTATCTTTTTGCTGTTCAGCCTGCCATCAGAGAGATAGCTCTTTTCACCAAAAACTTGCTTGATCTGTTTCTTTATCGATTCGTTATTATTCATTATAAATTTGGCAACTTCATCAGCGTGAATAATCGGTATGCCTGCCTTTTTCAACAGACGGCAAACTTCTGATTTGCCACAGCCAATGCCGCCAGTGATGCCAATTTTCAACATAGCTTTTTCTCTCGGCTTGTTTAACCAATCAGGCTGAATAATTTTGGCTTTTTATTTTTCATCAGCCAACTCACCACCAACCAAAATCCGAAACCAAATAAATTCGCCAAAAGCTGATTTGTTTATTTATTGGTCAAAGATAATAAATATAAAATGTCTTTGCAACATTTATTTATTTTCGTGAATAAAATATCAATTGTTAAAATTTATTGACTTGATTTTATGGGAAAAAAAGTGTATTATTTGACCTGTTTTTTCAGACTACAAAACCTGACTTGATAAAAACTAATGCTGTTTAAGCCTGAAAACTTTCGACATTCTAAAACCTACGGTTAATTATTTCTGGCTGCTCATCCTTCAGATGAGATAAGCAGAGCTGGCAGGGTAAATAATAAACTTATCGATAGGGGAACAAAATGGCGATTAAATTTCATCGACTTATTCGCAAAGGAATAAAAAATCCAGAGCAAGCTCTACAAATTCTTTTGCAGTTACCCACGATGATAAAATTAATCTATCGGCTGTTCAAAGATCCTCGCGTGCCACTCCATTTAAAAATAATTTTATCTTTAGCGCTGGTATACGTCGTATCGCCAATTGATTTGATCCCCGACTTCTTGTTTCCTGTTTTTGGCCAAATTGATGATGCTGTAATTTTATACGCTGCATGTAAGTATTTTCTAAATAAATGTCCCAAGCATATTCTCGAAGAGCATGTGAGACAAATGGAGATGGAAAAAAAATAATGTCGAGGCTGCGGAAAAGAATTCAATTCGTATCGTATTTCAGTTTATTGTTAGGGCCATTGGCTGTCTC
>CAZNDR010000097.1:0-11065 GCA_964571835.1 uncultured Cytophagia bacterium
AAATAATAATGTCAATAGAAATTTCTTGACCAAAATAAAAAAGGGCTTTTTTCTGACATAAAGCCCTTTATTTTAAAACTGAAGTCATGCTAGCTGCAAGCATAACTACCTGCCTGGCGTTTTCTTTATCGAAATGACATTAGCAGTTGAAGCGAATCAAGACGCTCATTTAGTGTGAAACCGTTACCTCTGACAAGCAGCCATTCTCTTTTGCCATGATCATGAAAAGACAGTTTCATAATCAAATCCAATTAAAAATTAGAAATGAACCGAACAAAAGAAAATTAGACCAGATACTTTTGCAGCGCCTGCTTGACCAGCTTGAATTCCGCCTCAAGTTCTCTGGTTTGGTCATCTGCGTTTTTCAAACCACCGTTATTGCCTTGTAGCTCAAGTTGCTTTCCCAATTCAGACAGCTTCATGGCTCCAACATTAGCGCTGGACGATTTCAAAGTATGGGCTGAGCGGACAAAAAGCTCGCGATTTTTGGTCACCAATCCCTTTTTTATGTTTTCAACTAACACCGGCGCATCCTGCAAATAGATGGTAATCATCTCTTTCAAAAACTCATTATTTTCATCTAAGGCTGACAGATTTTCGATCACTGTTTTATCAATTACTGGTTTATCGGTAATCGTTTGTTGACTCGGTTCAGTCAGCAAAGATGATTTTTTTTCTGCTGATTGTTTTTTTTGTTCGGTTTTAGTCGCTGCCTTTTTCAGCACTTCTATTAATTGTGATAGATCAATTGGCTTGGTTATGTAATCATCCATGCCGGCGGCAGCGCATTTTTCGTAATCATCTTTCATGGCGCCCGCAGTCATAGCGATAATGTGCGGGCGGTCATTGGAAAATTTTTCAATAATACGACGAGTTGCTTCCAGACCATCCATCTCCGGCATCATCACGTCCATTAAAATTGTATCATAATGCTGACGCGTAATTGCCTGAATTGCCTCGATACCATTAGAAACAACATCCACGCGATAGCCAAGTTTGCTTAAAACCCGCAAGGCGACTTTTTGATTCACCAAATTATCTTCCGCCAGGAGAATTTTTAACGGGAATTTGGCAGCCATATTTTCATCAATGTATAATATTTCTTTTTTGGTTTTTTTGGCCAAAGGCGTTCCAAAAAAAATCTCACTAAAGACATTAAAAAGCTGAGATTGTTTTATTGGCTTGGTTAAATAGTTAGCCAGTCTCAACTCCTTTAATTTTTCAGTATCATTCTCTCTTTTGCCTAAAGAGGTTAATAAGATTATCGGCAAGTCTGAAGCGTTTTTGGTTTTTCTAATTTTTTGAGCTAAGGTCAAGCCATCCATTTCCGGCATTTGCATATCCAAAATGGCGGCATCAAAGTGCTCATTGTTTTTAAACCATTTCAATGCTTGCAGTGGTGAGGCTGTCGTCATTGACTCCATGTTCCAGGTCTTTGTTTGCAATGCCAGAATGCGACAATTTGTTTCATTGTCATCGACGATCAATATTTTCTTGCCATCCAGCCGAGGTAGTTTGCTTTTTAGATAGACTTTGGGCTTCTCTTCGGCGTATTTCGCTTTGATGGTGAAAAAGAAGGTTGAGCCTTTGCCAACTTCGCTTTCGACCCACATGGTGCCGCCCATCATTTCGCTCAATCTTTTGCTAATAATCAAACCAAGACCTGTACCGCCATATTTCCGGGTGGTTGAGCTGTCCACCTGGGAAAACGATTTGAACAGGCGATTCATTCTTTCTTTTTGAATCCCGATACCTGTATCTTTCACTGAAAATAGTAGTTCATGGTTAGCGCCTCTGATTTTAAGCGGCTTGACCGTGACGATCACTTCTCCCTTTTCCGTAAATTTTAAAGCGTTACCCAATAAATTGGTTAAAATCTGCCTCACCCTGGTTACATCGCTGATGATTGAGTTCGGTGTGCCAGCTTCACAAAAATAGGCTAATTCAATACCTTTTTGTATTGCTTTAGGAGCTTGCAAGTCTAAACAATCCTCGATACATTCACGCAAATCAAAAGCGATATTTTCCAATTCAATCTTGCCAGATTCAATTTTAGAAAAATCGAGAATGTCATTTATCACGCCCAACAGTGCATCCCCGCCGCTACGAATAGTCTCCACATATTCCATCTGTTCTGAAGTTAATTTAGTATCCAATAACAAACCGGTCATGCCGATAACAGCATTCATGGGCGTGCGAATCTCGTGGCTCATGTTAGCAAGAAATTCTGACTTAGCCCGAGTTGCAGATTCGGCTTTCAGTAACGCTTTATCTAATTCGCGATTCTTTTTTTCCAATTCTTCTTTTGCCCGCTTGCGTTCGGTTATATCGGTGAAAACTCCCATGGAACCCTTAAATGTCCCGCTGGCTTCGGTTAATGGTGAAGCAGCTACCAGCACATCGATTGGCGATCCATTTCGGTGAATGAGTACTGTTTCATAATTGTTATGTTTGCCTTTTTGGCGCTTTTTCGTTTGTTCTCTAAAAATTGCATATTGTGCAGGTGTAGTAAATTCTGACAAATTTTTTCCTACCATATCTTCTGCTTTATAGCCGAGCATATCGGCGAAACCTTTATTGACGTAGGACAAGTTTTCATAGGGATCAGCAATGCAGATGCCGTTGGTGGTTGTTTCCACTACGGCCCTGAATTTTTGATCATTTTCTCTTAACGCCTCTTCGGCTTTTAGTCTGGCGGTAATATCCCGCACTACGCTCAACCTGGCATCTCGGTTGCCATATTTGACGGCTGACGTCGATATTTCGACTTGAAATTTTTTGCCTGATTTGGTAAGGTGATTATAATACTCCTGCGTGGTATCATTTTGAAGGTGTTGCTTGACATCGTCTTTTTCATCGTCCGGATGCAGGTCCAACGGCGTCATAATTTTCAATTCTTCTTTGCTGTAACCATAACGATCGATGACCTTTTGGTTACAGTCCAAAAATTTGGTCGTCTCTTTGTCAAAAATAAAAATTGGATCAGCAGCATTTTCAAACAAAGCTCGATATTTGGCTTCAGAGTCTTTGATCGCCATCTCAGTCAATTTGTGTTTGGTGATGTCTCTGGAGATGCCAAAAGTGCCAATTATCTTGCCGTTAGCATCTCGCAGTGGCATTTTGGTTGTCGATACCCAGGTCTCTTTGCCATCACCCCAAGTCTCTTTTTCTTCAATATTGGTTAACGCTTTCCCAGTTTTAATTATTTCCTGCTCATCGTTAAATGCTGCCAAGGCATGTTCAGCAGAGAAGAAGTCGAAATCTGTTTTGCCCACTGCCTCACTGGCATCTTTCAATCCGAGCTTCATGGCATTGGCTTGGTTAATTTTTATGCATCGACTTTGCTCATCTTTGAAGTAAATAGCATCTGGCAAATTGTCAGCCAAACAGGAGAACAGATAGCGTTCATATTCTAATGCCTGTTCCGCTTTCTTTTGTTCGGTCACATCTCGGAAACTCCAAACCCGACCAGTTATTTTGCTATCTTGAATAAGTGGACTGGAGAAGCGTTCAAAAATACGTCCATCTTTGAAATGAAGCATATCAAAACTCTGTTCTGATGAGTCGTAAAGCTGCTGCACTTTGGCTAAAAAGACCTCAGCATCAATCAACTGATCCCGCACAAATTCCAGCAGTTTTTTATCATCTTTTGTTTTCAGCAGGTCTTCGGGTATTTTCCACATTTTGGCAAACAGTCTATTCGCATGAGACACCCTGCCATTCCGATCTACCACTAAAATCCCATCCGCAGTCGATTCGAGCGTTGCCCGCAGCAAGGTATCATTTTGGACGAGCTTTTTTTCAGTAGCCTTGCGCACTTTTAGCTCGCTCTGCGCCTCTTTATATAGCCGTGCATTTTCGATAGCTGAAGCGACCTGCGTGCACAACGTTTCTAAAGCGCTCACTTGCGCTTCTTCAAAAAAGCATTGTTTATCGCTTTGTATATCAAGCACGCCAATGATTTGATTTTTCCGATCCTTGATGGGGAGAGACAGTTCAGATTTCGTCTTTTCATTTGCTTTGCGGATGTAAAATACATTGTTAGTAACATCCTCGCTCACCTGGGCAAGTCCGGTCTCAGCCGCTTTGCCAATCATTCCTTCACCGATAGCAATACTTAAGTCAGCAGGGAAAACATCGGTGTAGCCTCCAGCAATTGATTGCAGGTTCAGACGACTGGTTTTTTTATCCAGCAACAGCAGCATCACCCCATAATAATGAAATGAATTACAAACCGAATTTACCACTTCTGCCAACAATACATCCAATTCCAACTCGCTGCTCACGCGCTGCCCGACAGTATTGATTAGTTCAGCACGGGCGACTTGCTGTTGAATCTCCATTTCCACATGCTTGCGTTCGGTAATATCCTGCAAAATTCCCAACGAGCCGATTACTTGGCCAGTTTTCTCATCGTTGATGGGCACTGAACTGTCGCTGATCCACTTTTCCTCTCCACTCGGCGTCTGAATACAAAAATCAGCCTGAAATTTTCTTATCTCACCTCGGTCAAAGGCAGCTAAGTACTCTTTTATCGTTTGATATTTATTGGCATGGGCAAACACAATATTCTTTCTCATGGCTTCAAATTTTTCTGCGGTCAAATTACTTACAGGCATTCCAAACAGAGCATCAGCACCTTTGCCAAAAAATTCATAGGTTCGATTTGATAAATGAAAACGGTAAGGCATACCATGAGCAGTTTCAATTGCCTCCTGGTAAATTTTCTGGACTTGAGCTAACTTTTCGGCAGTGATTTTGCGTTCAGTAATGTCCTTAGCTACGCCGCGATATCCCATTAGCCTCCCTTTTTCATCAATTATGGGCACACCATTACTAACCAGACAAACTTTCTTGCCGGATTTGGTGACATTCCAGTTCTCCAGATCTACCATTGGCAATTTTTTTGAGGCGATTTGTTTAAATTTATTTTCTATTTGTTTAGCTTCTTCTTCAGGCATTAATTCAAAAGGCTTTTTGCCCAGCAGCTCTGTAGCTTCGTATCCCAGCAATTGTTCCACAGAATTTGAAACATAAATATACGATCCGTGTTGGTCAACTTCCCAAATCCAGTCTGCACTGCTCTCGGCGATGTCGCGAAATCTAGTTTCACTGGCGCGCAATTCGTCTTCTATTTGCCGGCGTTGACTAATATCGCGCATGACACATTGAATTTTTTTAACTTTGTCATCGATAATGAGCGGTTTTCCAGACACTTCTACCCAAAACGGTTCACCGCATTTTGGTTGAAACAGAAATTCCAACGATGATGATTTTTTCGTTATTGGCGCTCTTTTGATTTTTCCCAGCGCAACTAACAAATCGGCTCGGCGGGCAAAATATTTCACAATATGATTTCCCACTTCTTCTTCAGGATCGTAGCCGCCAAATTCTTTGATAGCCGGGCTGCAGTATTCAACCTTGCCAGTTAGCGAGATACTAAACACCACATCTTTCAAATTATCTGTCAAAAAGCGATGCTTTTCTTCGCTTTCTTTTAATGCTTCCAGCACTTTTTTCTCAACATCAATGTCGCGCATAAACACCAAGACGGCTGGTTTGCCTTCCCACAGCACCGATTTGGCGGTTACATTGATCCAAAATTTTCTACCTGATTTGTTGATTATTCGAAAATCATACGTTTCCGTTACTGCCTCCCCAGCTAACCTTTTCCTATGAATTTTTAAGACCATTTTCCGGTCTTCGTGAGCAATAAAAAATTCAAAATTCTTGCTCAAGAGCTCCTGTTCACTATAGCCGGTTAATGCCAGCGCTGCGGGATTGGGAAATTTTATTCGTAGATCTTGAACTATAAAAATGGCTTCCTGGGCGTGCTGCAAAATAGAGCGGTTCTTTTCTTCAGACAACCTGAGTGCCTCAAGAGCCGCTGTTCTGGCCGTGATATCCTCCCCGGAACTGATAGTGCTAATGATAAGGCCAGTAGCATCTCTGACCACAGAATTGTGCCAGGCGATTATCCTTTGTTCACCATGTTTTGTTAAGACAGGACTTTCGTAATACTCAACTGCTTCAATATTCCCCCTCAATAATTTATGGAATACATTTTTGACCTGTTTTCTTGTCTTAGCTGGCAAAAAATTATCGAACCAGTTTTTGCCAATGATTTGCTCGGCTGGAGCACCTAATATTTCGCATCCCTTTTTATTGATCAAAGAAACAGTCTCATCAATATTTATGACCACGAACATAACGCCAGCAATATCCAGGTACTGCTGAGACCGATTCCGTTCTTGTTCGATTTTTTGTTCTGCTAGCTTGCGTTCGGTAATGTTGCGCAAAAATCCTTCCACTCCCTTGGGCTTTCCTTGGCTGTCGAAAATGATATGAGCGTTGACCGAGGCGCAGATTACTTTGCCTTTATCATCTTTTAATCTTAACTCAAAATCAGTAACCTGGCCGGTTTTTTTAATCTCTTTCAAAAATTTCAGCCGATCATTTTTATCATAATAAATATTGACCACATTCTTGCCAATGATATCTTCAACTTTGTAGCCGGTGTATTTGGTGAAGGAGGGGCTAATATCGGTGATGATGCCGGCGACATCGGTTCGGTAATAGACATCCTGCACATTATCAAAGATATTTTTATATTTGCGTTCGCTCAAGATGAGCTGCTGCTCAGCGTGTTTACGATCGGAAATGTCTTTAAAATCCTGGACTATACCAATAATTTCTCCAGCGGAATTTTTAAACGGCGTAACCGTCAAAGTGCAATACCTCTTTTGGCCATCAATACGATCTATCTCTATTTCCTTTTCGACCAGGCTCTGACCCGATAAAATTTGCTTTAATAAGCATTGTTCGGTATGACAGACTGACCGTTTGAAAATGTCAAAGCATTTTTTGCCAATAACCTCCTGCGCTTCAAATCCAAATAATTTGCTGAATGTTTTATTGACCCGGAGTACATCAAAATTATTATCGATGACACTCATGGCGCCAGCAGCTGAGTTAAAAATCTGATTGAATTCAGTGTAAGCGTTTCTCAATTCCTGCTCTTTTTCTTTCATGTCGCGGATATCGACAAGGCTTTCCACCAGATGGCGCCGCCCCTTCAAATTGACCGCAGTGACGGTTTTTAGAATAGGTATTTTTTCGCCAGTTGCAGCCACTAGCACGTGTTCCGAATCATTTGCGGTTTGTCCGAGGTCATCAACTGGACAACAGCAATTGTTAGCTACACAAAGGTATTGATGACACTGGCTGCCGATGATCGTGCTTCTTGAGGCGCCGATTAATTCGATGGCATTGCGGTTGACATCGACGATGCGGTGATCCTGGGCATCAATAACAACAATGCCAGTTTGAACATTTTCCATAATTCGTTTTAATGTCTGTTCATTTTCACGCAGCACTTCCTCTTTTTGCTTGCGATCGCTGATGTCTCTGATAATTGCCTGAAAAATCTGCTCGTCTCTTTTAATCATATGAATACTAATATCAACCTCGACATGTGCGCCTTGCGAAGTACACAGTTGACTATCAAAACGACAAAAACCTCCGGTTTTCAGCGTCTCATCGATCAATTCCAAAGCGTCTGACTGTTGTTGGTCAAACAAGTTGGCAATTTTCCTCGAGACCAGTTCTTCATGACTATATTTAAACAATTCACAGGCGCCAGTATTGGCATCGAAAATATTACCATCAAATTTGACAAATAAAATGGCATCGTTCGATTGTTCAAACATCGCGCGAAAAAGCTGTTCATTAGTTCGTGAACGCTCTTCGGTTGTTCTGATTTTAATAGCCTGCTCGATAGTCAAAGGAAGCGTCTTAAAATAATTGCGTTCGGCATCTTTGATGATGTAATCAAGTGCACCTTTCTTAATCGCCTGAACCGCCACTTCCTCGGAACCTGTGCCAGTCAACATGATAATGGGTGTTTCCAGTTGTAATTCAAGAATTTCCAGACCAGTGCCATCTTTGAGCAAATAATCGACAATAACGACATCATAAATTGTGGTGGAAAGCAATTGTTTTGCTTCTGCTATGGAGCCAGCAATAGTATAATTATAGCCGATTTTTTCTTTTTCGACAAAACGCTCAAAAGCCATTTGATCTATTTTATCATCTTCGATAAGTAAAACTTTATAGTTTGACATTACTTTTTCTCCAACATATTTGCTTGTGAAACTGAGAAGATTCTTTTTTGAGGTTGATTAATCAGTTCAATAATGCCGCCTGATAACTGTGTTAACAATTATTTCCAAGGTATAAATTTAGCTCTGAGAATTATTGGTTTTGATTTTGTTTTTGATGAGTGACCTTATTTGTTTCATCAGACAACTATTTTTCTCCTTTACCTTGATAAAAAAATTACCTGGCAAGTTTCCCTAAAAGTGATACTGCAAATAAAACAGAATATTTTTTGTACGGTAAAGACGAGATCCTTTTTCGAGGTACTGAAAACAAATGGCGCCAAACCTGGCAAAACGAATCCCCAATTCGCCGATGAAATTATTAGCATAAAAGGTACTTTGTTTGGCTGAGGCATAGCCAGCTCCAATCCGTAGCCATCGGCTAACTTGTTGACTCAGCTTTAGCCCCACTGAAGAGGTCACCAGTTTATCTGGTGTCCAATAGGGCAGAGTGTTTGAGTAAATCCGTTTAAAATCTTCAAACGAATAGCTGCCATAAACAGACATTCGAGGATTATTTACTTTGAGAATAATATTGCTCTCCGCTTTGGCTTTTATTTGATGATTTTTGTCTGAGTAAGAAATGCTACTATATTGGCCAGATAGATTCCAGCGCTTGGAAATTTGCCAGTCGTACTCGCCAGCAAAGCCATTGCTTTTAATTTTAGTGGTTAGCGCTGTGATTCCTGTTCGCGCCTCTGAACGGTAATAGCACAAATTGGTAGAGAGCCGATCGAATAATTTTTTATTAACTTGTATATTGAATGAAACAGGCGACCAATTCGATGAATAGTCGGTTATCGCCAATTCAACGGTGGAAGCCATAGTCGAAGACAAATTGTACGTTGCTGACAGCTGGCTGCCATAACCGACCAGCAATGAATCTGTTCTGCCATCTTTTAGGCTATGACGAGCTGCCAAAAAAATGAATTCCCAGCTGCGGTTGAAAAAATAGGTGGCGCTCAGTGGTATTTGTTCTTGAGTCAAGAGATTGGAATCTTCAACACGCACGTACCTAATTTGCGGCAGCAGGCCAAATTGTTGCCGAATGTCTGTCAGAAGTTGTTGAGTAACTTCATTGTGCGGATCAAGTCGCTGTAATTTTTCTAAGCTCTGTTTGGCTAAATCCCAACTGCCCGAGCCGAGCTGACATTTCGCCAGCCAAAGCGCAGCCTCTTTGTGGTAAGGTTGTTGATTAAGGATTTCTTTCAAAGGTTGTTCAGCTTTCTTGTACTGATCGCTTTGAGAATAGGCACTGGCTAACTGAAATTTATAAGCCAAATTTTCCGGATTTTGTTGAGTTAATCTTGCGTAAAGTAGTGCAGCCTCAGCGGCGCGCTGGTTGGCTAGACAGAGCTCAGCTAATTTTTTCGTTGACTCAAAATCAGTCGGTTCTCTGGAAATGATTTCTTGGTATTGAAAGAGAGCATTTTGAGGCAAGCCATTCCCTTCATATTGCTGGGCAAGTTCCTTGCGGAATTGAAGGCTGTCTGGATTAGCCCGGACCAATTTTTCAAAAATTTTGATGCCTTTTAATGGCATGTTTTTGTAAAAATAATAAGCTGCCAATTTTTTGCTCGTTTGGACATCAGTTGAATCGAGCTGGATGACCTGTTCATATTGGCGTAGCAATTTATCAGGCATATTATTCCAATGGTACAGCTGTGCTAACAGCTGGTGAATTCTTAAACTATCTGGCTCGAGGAGCACTGCCTTTTCCAATAAAGGAATCGCTTTTTTCTGGAGATTACTGGCTACATAAAATTGCGCTAACTTTTTCATTACTGCTGTATCCAGCGCCTCAAGCTGAAGAATTTTTTCATAACAAGCAATAGCGTTTTCTGAAAGATGATTCTCTTGATAGAGCTGGGCTAACCGTTTATAGGAAGGCACATGGTCGGGATAGAGTTTGAGCAGGTTTTCATACTCAGCAATGGCTTCGTATCCTTTGCCCGCATGAACTAAGTTTTCAGCCGCGCGCACGTGGTTGGCACACGCTTCTGCTTTATGCCACAGAAAAATATCCAGATCGCCAGCAAAGTGATGTTCTTGCGCATAGTTTTCAGCGACGATTAATGCCAACGAAAAAAAAGACAGCGTGCCCACAACTCTTGCTATTTTCTCAGCCATAGCATTTCTTGCTTTTACTTTTCTTTTAGATTATTCAACGGTTGTCGCTTTGCCGCCTTTGTCGTGGCATTGACTATTGCTCTGAGATCACTGGCTGACAAAATTAGGAACTTAAAGCTGAGAAAAAATTACACGTGATTAAGGAATATCTCTTTAACGCGCTCCACGACTTTTGGCGGATCGAATGGTTTCATCACATAGTCGTCAGCGCCGGCAGCCATCCCTTTTTCAACATCCAGATCTTGCCCTCGTGCGGTCAGAATAATAAGGATGATATCTTTTAAATGTTCATCGGCGCGGATTTCTTTACAAACGTCATAACCATTTTTGACCGGCATCATTAAATCGGTAAACACCAAGTCAGGTTTGATGGCCCTAGCTTTTGCCAGACCTTCAACACCATCGTTGGCAATTTGAACATCATAACCTTCCCTTTCCAGCACATAGCTAAGCAGTCTTTGCATTGTTAACGAATCTTCGATAACAAGTATTCTTTTCTTCCCGTTCTTCATCACACACCTCATCAAAATAGATTGCTTCCACCACCACGGTCATAGATTTTTTTTATGCTAAATTCAATGAGCTTTGTTTTATTGTCAGCATTGCTCCAAAATTTATTATCGTCTTTGGCAAAATTAGATTTGATTTATTATTTTTTTAACAAGCTGATCACGAAGATCAAGAACCAGTTCGCCGATAACTCGAATCGGCTGTCGGCGATCCCGATGTTTCTTTTGCGGAGCAAATCGATGCGGCATCACCGAGATCGTCTCCAC
>CAZNDR010000098.1:0-10975 GCA_964571835.1 uncultured Cytophagia bacterium
TACTGTCAAGTGCAATAAGCTCATTTTACATTAAGCTTAATAGAATGGCTGATTTCTAGATGTCAATTTTATGCGCTGTTTTATTAATTAGGAACGGAACGGCCTTAAATTAACCAAAACATGAAACAAAAAAAATTATCGCTTCCGAATGGATTATTTGCTAAAATATCTTTTAATAAATTATTTATTGTATTGGACAAAAACGAAAATTTACAACCTCAGCGATAACAGATTCCGCTTTGCTCGAAAAAAATTCAGCACCACAAAATTGGGATAAAATTATGATGAACAGAAAAGGATTTTTTTCGCTGCCGGCAGGCTAATCGAAATTCAGATAAATAAAATCCACCAGAAGATGACAGCTCAGAATTTGTCTATAATAATACAATAATATTCAATAAAATCAAGCAAAATTTTATTCTGCCAATAAAAACGGCTATCAACCAGGCAAGCACAATTAACAAGCTTTCCCAGTCAAACGACTAAATTATTTGCTTGATAATTCAAGTTCAATTGCTTATATTTTCATTAACTTTTAAGATCGATAGCGAGACAGGAATGCCTCACCTAATGTAAAATGGAAATTAATTAACTAATATGAAAAAAGCCATCTTTTTCATTCTTGTTCTACTTATTTTTGCTGCTGTAGCCATTGGTTGGTCGGTGCTATCAGATTTGCCAAGCCAGCTCGATATTTTGCATTATCGACCTGAATCAACCGTTACTGATTTGAGCAGTTTCAATTGGGATGAAGAAATAATTGTCCCCGTGAGGAAATATATTTCCTTAAACAAAATTTCGCCATCGTTGAGAAAAGCAGTAGTCATTAGCGAGGATGATCTGTTTTTCCAGCACAGCGGCATCAATATGACAGAATTGAAAAAAGCATTTCAAGAAAATCTGGAAAAGAAACGGTATGCTCGCGGGGCGAGCACCATTACCATGCAATTAGCTAAAAATGCTTTCCTTTTTAAAAAGAAAACCTTGATCCGCAAGTTAAAGGAAATCATTATCACCAAACGCCTCGAGCAATGGTTGGATAAGCGGACAATTTTGGAATATTATTTGAATGTGGTGGAATGGGGACCCAATATTTACGGCGCCGAAGCGGCGGCTCATTATTATTTTGGCAAATCTGCTGCACAGATAAATTTAGCAGAAGGGACGCTATTAGCTGCCATTCTGCCCAATCCGAATTATTATAATCCTTTTAAAAATTTCAAAGGCGCCCGAAGAAAACAGCGGCGCGTCTTAAAATTGATGCGCGATGCTCATCTCATCTCTGCTGAAGAAATGCAGCAAATAATCGATGATCCGCTTTATTTGCGCGGCACAAAACCAGAATCGAAAAATTCATTCTTCGAACCTGATAGCACAGGTCTTGATTCTCTGTCGAACAACCCGAGCAATCTCCATGAACAAAAAAAGGGAGCCGACTCCAGCGATGTTATTTATTTTCCAGAAGGATAACATGTCAAGCAAACAAAAAATATTAATCCTTTTTTTCTGTCTCCTTTTTTTCGAGCAACCATGGGCAAGTCAGGAAACCTTAATCAACTCGCAGCCTATGCAGGTGGATTCTATAGCTGTCTTGGAAAAAGAAATTCAAAAACCCGGAAATAATTTTGCTTTGAAAATCCGACTGGGCAATTTGTACCTCCAGAACGAACAGTTTGATGAGGCTGAAGAGTTATTCAATAAATTAATCGCTGATGATTCATTAGCAGTAGAGGCAATCACAGGTTCTGGCTTAGTCAACTTTTCCCGGCAGCCATCAAAAATTATTCCTTTTGAAAGAATCAAAGAAATGCTGAAGATCGATTTTCGTTCCAGGGCGATAAAAAAATTCAAACAGGCGCTAGCTATTGATTCGACTTATCTGCCAGCGCGCTACTATTTAGCGCAGTCATATTTGAGAAAATCGGATGTTGAAAATCTGGCACAAGCAGAAAAGGAATTTAAATACCTTTTGGGAGTCAATCCAAATTATCGTGATTTAACCTATCAGCTCGGCGTGACTTTTCAGAAAAAAAAGGAATACCACCAGGCACTCACTTACTTCAACCGCATCAGCGAGAAAGAAAACGATTATGCCCGGGCGCGCATACGGATGTCGGAGACCAACTACGAAATTCAAAATTATGAGCAGTGCACCTTATGCTATTATCAGGCGATGCAGACATTAACTGACAAAGAAACGCTGGACTATTTATTTGAAGAACAAAAAATGTTGTTGACAGACCAGGAAAAGAAAGAATTTGAAGCTGCTCCGTACGATAAAAAAAGAAATATTTTTTTTCGTTTCTGGAAAAGCCGAGATCCTGATCCCAGCACGGTGGAAAATGAACGGCTGACTGAACATGTGCGACGGACCGACTATGCCCGAAAACACTTTCACTTCACTGCGCCACCTTATTATGATGACCGAGGAAAAATTTTCATTAAATATGGCGCACCCGATTCTTACTTCAATTCGCCAACTGCTAATATTCCAGCTAAGGATAACGAATCGTGGTCTTATGAAAGCATTGCCCAAGGCCTGGTATTTGATTTTGTGGCTGACGGCGGCTATTATCACCTGGCGACCGATTTAACGGAAGC
Source organism: uncultured Cytophagia bacterium (assembly GCA_964571835.1). Lineage (GTDB taxonomy): Bacteria > Zhuqueibacterota > Zhuqueibacteria > Thermofontimicrobiales > Thermofontimicrobiaceae > CAZNDR01. The sequence continues at coordinate 2,602 of CAZNDR010000098.1, forward strand.
GGCGATGCCCGGCTACAGCTTTGATCAAAGATTGTATCTTGCCTCTTCTTTGTATCAGGATCGAAGTCATCTCAGCGATGCGTATTCAAGGTTGGCTTCCAGTTTCAGTTTAGATCAATTAAATGATTTTCATATCGCCCAATCAGATGCTATCAAAAAATATCCTGGTGACGTCTATTCACCCAAAGAGGCTGAGAAAGTATCATTCCCTTTCCTTACCAACTGGGCGCAATTCCGCGGTGAAGACGATAAAGCCCGAGTTGAATTTTATACTTCGTTTCCGGGAGCAGCGCTGACGGCAAAGCAAATAACGCCGGGCAAGGAAAAGTTTATCGATTTTTTTATCGAAGCTGATGATTCCAACTTTGCCACAGTTTTTACTGACAAAAAACGTTTGTCGTTCACTATTCAAGAGCCAGTCAATCTGAACCTGCACCATTTCATCTTTCAAAATAACTATCAATTGGTGCCGGGTAATTACAGCCTTGCCTTTGTTCTTGAAGATGTCGAAAGCAAAATTAAAGGAATAAAAAGAAGGAATATCGAGGTTCAAGATTTTTCTGGCGACTCGCTGCTGATGAGTAATTTGCAGCTTGCGGATAATATCGTCAGCCAGTCTGCTTTTTCTAATTTAAACTTTACCAAAAATGGATTAGAAGTTTGCCCTTACACTTTCAAACGGGTGCTCAGAAGGCGCCCAATTTTTCTCTATTTTGAAATCTATAATTTGAGGCTTAATGAACGTGGTCTGTCTAATTTTGAAATTGCTTATCAGGTTGAGACTACCAATCCAAAGCTTAATTTATGGCAAAAGACATGGGGCAGGCTATTTGGCGATGGCAAAAAAAATATGATCACGACTTCGATGAAACGAGTTGGTGAGACAACAGACACCATCGAATATTTTGCACTTGATTTTCAAAATATGAATAATGGCGATACTCAGATAACTGTAAAAATTACCGATGAGAAAACTCAGCAGTCAGCGCAATCGGCTATTCACATTATGCTCATTGATTAATTAAAAATTTACCAGACCAGTTGAAAAAATAGCCGATTGAAACATTTTAAATTTATCGCGGATTTTGCCTGCCAGCGAATTCGCTGTGAAATTGAGCTGACAACCTGAATTTCTGCTCCTCGCTTACGCGTCAAGGTAGGGATTTAGATGTTCTTAGCAAAAGTTACCAGGCCACATGGCTAAAACAGGAGAAATCAAATTAAAGCTGTTGAGTCTTCATTTTTTATTTAGTAGAAAAAATCAATCCATCAGCTTAACCTTATCAGCTCATTGTTTTTAGAATAAACCAATAAGGTTTTGTGGTTATTAAATTTTGTGGCTACCAAAGTTTGACACTGAAATAAAACGAATCCTTTTTTGTTTTGGCAAAGCCAAAGATTTTTTTGTCTGGCAGAATTTGCCCAGAAAGCTTTTTAGCTTATTCGTAATTAATTTGAAAAATAAACTCTTTCGCTTGATGTCGATGCGATTGGTTGCTAAGGGCTATTTCATCAATTGATCATACTTAGTAAAAAAAATAGATATTTTCTCATTGAGCATTTTTTTGAGCTCAATTATTTTTTCCAAAGGCTAAGATGAACACAAGAAATAAAATTATAATGGCTGCTCTTTTTCTCATCTGTTGTTTATTCGCGAACAATGCTTTTTCCTCCCAGGCTTCGAAGCAGTATTTCATCAATAGCATTAAAATCAATGCTGAAATCTGGGCTGATGGCAGCCTGCACATCGATGAAGCACGAACCTACAATTTTCGGGGAAGATTTAGTTGGGCCGATTATAACCTTCCCTTGCAGAAACTTGGCGCGGTGAATGATTTTTCTTTGCACGAGAAGAACAACGTTTATGTTGAAGGAAATGGGAAACAGCCTGGCACATATCAACAGATTCAAGATGAAGATCGATTTTACGTGAAATGGTTTTATCAAGCTAAAAATGAAAGTCGGACTTTTATTCTCAACTACAGAATCAAACAGGCAGCAATTGTTCATAACGATATTGCTGAGTTTTATTTCAAATTTGTTGGCGCAGATCAATCGCGCTCTGCTGACTCAGTACGTGTCTCTCTGAAACTGCCCCAATTCGCCGATACTACTCATGTCCGAGCCTGGCTGCACACCAGTTTGAATGGTGAATATCGATTCAAAGACGGATTCATCGAATTTTGGGTTAATCCATTACCAAGAAAATGCTTTTTTGAAACACGGGTCATTTTCCCTGTAGCCTGGATACCTGAGGCGAGTAAATTTTCTCAAGAAGCTAAACTGACAGCCATATTAACTGAGGAAAAGGAATTAGTAGAGCAGACAAATGCGCTGCGCCAAAAAGCAATCCAAAAAGAAAAGTTCAAAACGAATTATTCTCAAGCTGCGCTTGAGGCCAATATCATTTTAGTTGTGCTGGGATTGGCTCTCTTCTTATTTCTCTACCAAAAATTCGGCCAGGCGCACGACGTTCATTTTCGTGGCAAAATCTCCTCTGAAATTCCGACAGATATTTCTCCTGCTCTGGCCAATTATATTTTTTCCTCTCAACAAACTAACGCCGGCGCAATGGTCGCTACGATGATGGATTTAGCACAGCGTGGATTTTTTAAAATAGAAGAAAAACGCCTCGAAAAAAAAGCTATTTTTCATTATACAAAAAGAGAATATGCTTTGGTTTTGGATAGAGAAAAATGTGATACAGCCAAAAGCGAGTTAGCTCCCCATGAAACGAATTTGATCAATTTTCTTTTTGACGAACTTGCCATAGGCGGTTCTGCGATTCATTTCGACGAAATAAAAAAAGCTGGCCGCCGGACGGTAAAGTGGTTTCGACAATGGAAAAAGCTTCTCAAATACCAGTGGGGCGATAAGCCTTTTTATGATAAAGTGAGTCTCAAAGGCACAGTGATCGCTGCCTTGTTTGCTGTCTTGATTATCGCTGGCGGATTTGTTACCCTTTTTCTCTTTGGCTCGACCGGATTGATTGGTGTAATTGGCGGCTTGTTATTATTGGATATCTCATTTTTGATAATCAGGTACACCAAAGAAGCCAAATTGGCAAAAACCAAATTAAATGCTTTGCGCCGCTATTTAATGAAATATGAATTTAGAAGGGACAGCGGCGCGCTGGTTGGTAATTTCCAAAAATATTTTATTTTTGGCGTTGCCTTGGGCATTGGCACCAAAGCAATCAAAGAGCTCACTGCAGCACTCCCAGATTGGCAAGAAGAGACTTTCTTCCCCTGGTACGTGAGTTCACAGCTTCATGGGTCGCCAATGGATTTGGCAGAGTCAGTTTCTACTCTGGTGGCTGCGACCAGCGCTACGATGGCCAGTGCAGCCGGAATCGGAGGCGGTGCTACTGCTGGCGGCGGAGGCGGCGCTGGAGGAGCCAGTGGAGGAGCTGGTTAAAAAGGCTCTCAAAATTGCATGACATTTTTAGCTTAAAATAAATTGTGTCCCCAGCAAATCGTAGGGTATGCCAATAGAATTGCATTTGCGAAAGGTGGCGTCACGCTTTCCCGATTTCTCTCGACTGAGGGTGACATTTCAGCATGGTCATGCTGAGCGTAGCTGAAACAGAACTCACGTTTTGTTGCACACTCAATTAAATTCTGTGCTTTAGGCATTTGGTTCAAATGACCAGATAACTGATGGCAGGCACAAGATAGTTATGGACTAATAAAAGTGAAAGGAATTCAAAATGGCAAGTACATCACCTATTGAGCGACATATCTCTCGCCGCAAATTTGTGACATTGGGAAGTGCAGCGATTGCTGTATCGACGATCAATTTTCCTCCTTCAAGTAGAATAGAACCTTGTCAAGAAGCAGATAAGGAGAAAACTACTATCCGCAGTCATCGCATGCTGGGAAGAACTGGCTTTAAGGTTTCTGATATCGGTATGGGCACAACACGGTTAAAAGAATCCAGTGTCATTCGTTATGCTTATGATCGAGGAGTAAATTATTTTGATACAGCAGAAGGCTACACCGATGGCTTATCCGAACGATTGATCGGCGAGGTTATGCCGTATATGAATCGGAAAGACATTTTTATCACGACCAAATTGAAAATCGGCGAAACAGAGAGCAAAGAAAAAATTATCGAGCGATTGCAGCGCTGCCTGGAACGGTTGCGCAGCGAATATGTGGATGCTCTATTTCTGCACATGCCACCCAAAATTTCTGATATCAATAACGCCGGCTACCATGCAGCCATAAAAGAATTAAAAGCCAATGGTCGGGTTAAATTTACTGGCATCTCATCTCATGGCCCAAGAGATGAATCGGATGATAGTATGGAAGGCATTATTTGCGCCGCTGCTGAAGATGGGCGATTTGATATTGTCCTGTTCGTTTACAATTTTCTAAACGACGAAGTGGGAAAAATAGTTATACCGCCATGCAAGAAGAATAATTTGGGAATCACAGCAATGAAGACACTGACAGGCACCATAAAATTGCCCACTTTTGATCCTGAAAATCCCACTGCCGATCAGCAAGAATTTATCAATCGTATTACGAGCCGGGGAACAGCCAAAGAGGTTGCCATTGAGCGTTTGCAGCGCAACTTGAACAGCCAAAAGCAAAATTATGAAAAGAGCAAGCCCTTCATTGAAAAATATGGCATCAACACCGATGAACAATTGCACAAAGCCTGCATTCAATGGGTAGCATCCAATCCGGACATTCACACAACACTGGTCTCAATGAGATCGTTCGATCTGGTCGACATGGTGATCCCGCTTTCTGGTCTGAAGTTATCAAAAGCAAAGCGCACTTTTCTAAAAGATTATCAAAATGTTTTTGATCATCAATATTGTCGGCATGGTTGCAACAAGTGTTTGACCAGTTGCCCGTTTCACGTTCCGGTCAGCACTATTATGCGATATGCCTATTATTATGAGCTACACGGCCTGGAAAAACACGCGATGCAGAAATATGCAACTTTAAGCACCAACAATGCGCGGCGCTGTAAAGCTTGCACAGCTCCTTGTGTCGCTGCTTGTCCCTATGGAGTCGATGTACCAGCGCAATTAACGCAAGCTCATGCCCTGTTGACAATGGCTTAGGATTCTTGATTAGCAAGAGCCAGCCGATTTTTTGCAGAAAAAAAATTGTGCTTATTAAAACTGCCACAGGGACCTTTGGGCGAAAATGGGCGCTGGCTATTTTCCTGCCATTCATGTAACGAAAAAATTTAGCCTTGAGGTATTTGAATGAAAAAAATGTTCTTGATTTGCTTAGGGTCTTGCTTTAACTTCATTTTTTTGTATGCTGCCGATTTTCCCAAAATAGAAAATTTCCTGCCACGGGGTGCGGCATTGTCTTATTACCCTGACAATCTTTTTGAATATATTGATGGCGCTGCCGATGCTTATCTGGCTTATGGATTCCAGCAGCTTGTCACTCGTGATTTCTTTTTTAAAGATGTTGCCTTTACTATAGATATTTATGACATGGGCAGCCGTCTCAATGCTTTCGGCATCTATCGCACGGAGCGCCCCGGCCAAGCCGAAAGTTTGAAAATCGGCGTCGAGGCAGTGGTTTCTCCACCTTATCAATGTTTATTATTAAAAGGAAACTTTTATGTAAAAGTCAATGCTTTTGAAGGTGAATTCCTAAACGAAAACGGTCAAGAAATTTTGAAAATACTTGCTGGTGCTATCGATGGCGCTGAAGAATTGCCAGAAGAATTAAATTTGCTTCCCCAGAAAAATTTGATAGATAATTCACAAGGCTATTGCCGCGAGGCTTATCTTGGCCTGTCCATTTTGCAGCGCTGTCTTTATGCCGACTACCACATGAATGAAAAAGCAATACGGTACTATGTTATTGTCCCTACAAAGGAGGAACCAGCCGAGGTCATCTGGAAAAATCTTGCCTCAAAATGGTCAATGGCGACAGCTAATAAAGGTTCAATTCTTTATAAAGAAATACCTTATCAGGGTTACACTGGAGTCACACTGGTGAATGACAAAATTCTTGGCATCGTCAACTGCCAGGAAAAAGCCCAACTGCTGGAATTGTTGCCAGTAAAATAAATGGATAGTGTGGCACATCGCCGGCAAGGCGTAAGCGCCGTTCAGCCTGCCAATGCTGAATTGTCCCCCGAGTCGCGAGAAATTGGGAAAGGGTGATTCCTCCTTTCACAACGGCTACGTTATCGACATATCCACAATTTGCGATGCACTCAAAAAGATGAACCTGAAACTGCTTTATGAAAAATATCTTTCACCTTTTTGCCACTGGGAAAAATAAACCTATAATTGCAGACACCGACAAAATTAATCAACTCTATCGGCGATATCGAATTTCGGTTATTCTTTCCATCACACTGGGAGCAGGATTTGCCTACACCTGCCGGTTGGGGCTGTCCATCGTCAAAAAGCCCCTGATCGACCAGGGAATTTTTACTGCTGAAGAACTTGGCATCATCGGTTCAGCCATATTTTATGGCTATGCCTTTGGCAAATTTTTTAATGGAGTTATTGCAGACTATTCCAATATCAAAAAATTTTTCGCCACTGGCGTTTTTATTTCTGCGGTGATCAATTTGTTCATGGGCTGGTCTCCTCTGCTGTTGATCTGGATTTTGCTCTGGGGCATCAATGGTTGGTTTCAGGGTTTCAACGCCCCTTCTGGCATCGTTACGCTCTCCAATTGGTTCAGCAACAACGAACGCGGCAGATACTATGGTATTTGGGCTACTGCCCATGGAATTGGTGAAGGATTGACCTTTGTTGGTGTTGCCGCCATTGTCAACTTTTTTGGCTGGCGCTATGGGTTTTGGACACCGGGAATTTTTTGCCTATTGGTCGCTTTCGGCTTGTACACTTTTTTGCAGGATCGACCGCAAACATTGGGATTGCCGTCCGTTGCTGACTGGCGCAACGATCACGGCATCGCTTTCACCAATCAAAGTTTTGGCGCGCGACAGACACGGCAAGCCCAACTGGCAATTTTTAAAATCCCGGCTGTCTGGATCATCGGCTTTGCCAGCGCTATGATTTACATGACCAGATACGCCATCAACAGTTGGGGCGTGCTCTATTTGCAAGAGGCAAAAGGCTATTCCTTGATTCAAGCCGGGAGTATTTTAGGCGTCAACACTTTTGCTGGTATTGCCGGCAGTCTCGTCTTCGGCTTTTTATCAGACAAGCTATTCCAAGCCAGGCGGCCACCGGTCAATCTATTATACGCAGTGCTGGAAATATTTTCGCTTGCAGTTATTTTCTTTTGGCAGGTTAAAAGCACATCGCTGCTAATTATGGCCTTTGCCATATACGGATTTACTATGAGCGGGCTTATCGCCTCGTTGGGCGGCTTATTTGCAATTGACATCGCCCCTAAAAAAGCGGCAGGCGCGACCATGGGTTTTATCGGAATTTTTAGCTACGTAGCAGCCGCAATCCAAGAATGGATAAGCGGCATGATGATAGACCATGGAACAACGATTATTGGCCAGATCAGACATTATGATTTTAGTTCGGTGAAAATATATTGGTTTGGCGCCTCTATTTTATCTCTCATTTTAGCAGCAACGCTATGGCGGGCAAAACCGGCTGATTAACGATTAAATATTCGTGTCGGTCGTCAGAGATAATATTCTTTGTTTGACAAATTTTGGCAAACTATATTAGGCAAACTTTTGCGCCATATTTAAGATGAAATCAAAGCGACCGGTTGGTGTTGATACAAATCGAGAGCTGTGCTTGATTTCATGCCGCGAAAAGCAATCAGCCTTTGTCAAGCTACGAGCAGCCTGCACAAAAGCAATCGGCTAATTGCTGAAAGCTGATCGCTAATCACTTAATGTGGCTTTTGATTAAAGAATTGAGAATGAGCAAAAATTCTAAATTGCTGAATCGTGATTCCAGTCACTTCAGGTAAGCGCTATTTGTTTAAATTGGAGCAATTATTTTTTCAACCAAATCAAAAAGAGATTTGGTTAGCTTGTGAGAGTTTCTGTAATGGAAAAATTTATCAAATTTCAAACCCCTGTAGCCATAAAAGAACTTCAACGATTACTCTCGGATCCGAGAATTATATTGTTAAGAGAATCTCAAACTACTCAAACCATTCAAATCCGAGTGCTGAGCGAAATGAGCAACCGCGATATTATTAACGCTTTTTCGCCTTTTCGTGTCAAAAAAATATTTGATGAGTTTCCTTACCCGCTCAAAAATATCAAGAGCGAATTCTTCAATCTTAACAGGGTGAAAAAAATTTTGAAAAATTTATTGCCTTCTCAAAAGTTGTAACTTATGCTTCTGCCCGTTATTACCCTTTTTCCATTCTTCTCAACGCAATACTTTCGGTCGATCATATTGGCCAGAATAGAGCTGATGGCAGCCTTAACATAC
>CAZNDR010000099.1:0-10956 GCA_964571835.1 uncultured Cytophagia bacterium
CTTTGTGTCCTTGGTGGCTAATTTTAGTTTTGCGGCTTTGCCGCGCTATGTACTTAAATAATCAAGAAGGAAAAATAATATGAGCGAAAAAATTATCATCTTCGATACGACCTTACGGGATGGCGAACAATCTCCCGGCGCCTCGCTTAATGTGCATGAAAAAGTAGAGATCGCTCGTCAATTAGAAAAATTGAATGTCGATGTCATCGAAGCTGGCTTCCCGGTTTCATCGCCGGTGCAATTTGAGGCAGTCAAAAGAATTGCTGGAGAAATTGACGTGATGATTGCTGCCTTAGCGCGTGCTAAAGAACAGGATATTAAAGCAGCCTATGAAGCACTTCAATATGCACATAAGAAGCGAATTCACACTTTTATCAGCACGTCAGATTTTCATATTTTAGGCAAATTTGGTGATAATAAATATGGAAAGACGATTGAAAAAAAACGCCAAACAGTCAAAAAAATGGCCGTGGAGGCGGTACAATATGCCAAATCATTGTGCGATAATGTCGAATTCTCAGCAGAGGATGCTGGTCGAACTGAGATTGATTTTCTGGTAGAAATTGTCGAGGCTGCCATTGAAGCCGGCGCCACCACTATCAATATACCCGATACTACTGGCTATACACTGCCGAATGAATTTGGTCAAAAAATAGTTGAGTTGAGAAAACGAGTGAAAAATATTAATCAGGCTGTATTGAGCGTTCACTGTCATAATGATTTGGGTTTGGCGGTAGCAAATTCATTAGCGGCAGCTCAATCTGGCGCCCGGCAGATTGAATGTACTGTCAATGGCATCGGCGAGCGTGCTGGCAATGCTTCGCTGGAAGAGCTGGTGATGATTCTAAATGTTCGTAAAGAGGCTCTCGGATTTCACGCTGATGTGGACACCAGAGAAATCTATAATACCAGCCGCATGGTTTCTGGATTTACTGGCTTGATTGTTCAGCCCAATAAAGCTGTCGTTGGCGAGAATGCCTTTGCGCACGAATCGGGCATTCACCAGGATGGAATGCTAAAAGACAGAAATACCTATGAAATTATGACGCCAGAAACCGTTGGCGTTTCTCGTACAAAAATTATATTGGGCCGGCATTCGGGCCGGCACGGCTTAAAAATGAGATTAATGGAATTAGGCTATTCTATGTCGGAAAATGATCTGGATAAAATTTATCAACGGTTCATCGATCTCGCTGATAAAAAGAAAGAGGTCTATGACGATGATTTGAGAATTCTGATGGGCGATGAAATTCTCAAAGAAATAGATCGATATACGTTGGAATATCTTCAGGTCTTCGTTGGTACTCGCTCAATTCCGACCGCCACAGTTCAAATAAAATCAAACGGCGATTGCTCAGAAGAGTCAGCCACCGGTGATGGACCTGTCGATGCGGTATTCAATGCAATTGATCGTGCGCTTAAGAGCCATTTTAATATCGAATCATATCAGGTCAGATCCGTCACCTCAGGTAGACAGGCAATGGGCGAGGTGACGGTCAGAATTCGCAATAATGGTAAATCTTACAATGGCAGAGGCGTGAGCACCGATATTATTGAAGCTAGCGCTAAGGCTTATCTGCAGGCTATCAATCAGCATGAGAAGGACAAACAAGACTTGCAGCAGGATCTTTATGATGAAGAATTCAGGTATGCCGCAATTTAAGGAAAGCTAAAGTGGGAAAGACGATTACCGAAAAAATTATGGCTAAGTCGGCCAACAAAAGCAGAGTTTTGCCGGGCGACAATGTGTGGTTGAATGTCGATCTGTTGATGAGCCATGATGTTTGCGGTCCACCGATGATCGACATCTGGAAACGCGAATTTGGCAATAAGGCGACGATTTGGGATAAAGACAAAGTGGTGCTTTTTCCTGACCATTACATTTTTACTGCCAATGAACATGCCCAGCGCAACGTACAAATTTTGCGCGAATTTTCCAGAGAAAACCATCTACCACATTATTATGATGTCGGCACAGACCAATACAAAGGAGTCTGCCATGTGGCTTTGGCCGAAGAAGGATTTAATTTACCGGGGACGGTTCTGTTCGGAACCGATTCTCACAGCTGCACCTCAGGCGCTTTTGGTTTATTTTCGACTGGAGTCGGAAACACGGATGCCGCTTTCATTTTAGGAACTGGAAAGATGTGGGAGAAGGTTCCTCAATCGGTGAAATTTATTTTCGAAGGTGAACTGCCACTTTTTCTTATGGCAAAAGATTTGATTCTGCACATTATCGGCGAGCTGACCACTGACGGTGCCACGTATTGTGCTCTGGAATTTGCTGGTGAGGCCATCAGCGCCATGGATATTTATGAACGGATGACCTTGACTAACATGGCAATTGAGGTTGGCGCCATGAATGGCATTATTGCTGCTGACGACAAAACCCAGAGTTTTGTGAGCGAACGGACGAGCAAAAAATTTGAAATTTTTGTCAGCGATGACGATGCCCATTACAATAAAAAATTTGTTTATCCGGTTGAAAAATTTGAACCGGTAATTGCTAAACCGCATAGCCCGGACAAGGTGGAAAAAGTGAGAAAGGTGCAAAGCACGAAATTGACCCAATGTTACATCGGTTCTTGCACAGGTGGTAAAATTTCTGATTTTCGCGCTGCAGCGCATATTTTGATTGATCAAGCGGTGAAAATCCCAACTTATGTTGTGCCTGCCACGACTAATGTGGCTAGGCAATTGAAAGAGGAAATTTATCAGGGAAAAAAGTTGTGGGAGATTTTTGAACAAGCCGGCTGTAAGATAGCCTCACCATCCTGTGCCGCTTGCCTCGGCGGACCCGCAGATACGGTAGGAAGGGCGCCAGATAATGCAGTCGTAATTTCCACTACCAATCGTAATTTCCCCGGCCGAATGGGAAGCAAGAAATCATCAGTCTACTTAGCCTCTCCCTTGACCGTTGCTGCCTCAGCGATAACAGGTAGGATCACCGATCCGCGGGATTTTTTGATTTAATAGAAAGTAATTTTTTGAAGGCATGATTTTTTTTTGCACACAATCTAATCATGAAGATTGGCTATGAATAAAAAAATAATTGGTAAAGCCTACGTTTTGGGTGACAATATCGACACTGATCAAATAATTCCGGCCGAGCATTTGGTCTATAGTCTCAGCGATAAAGAAGAATCAAAAAAATATGGAAGGTACGCGCTTGCCGGGACGCCGCTCAGTCAAGCTGGATTGCCAAAGGGAGGAATACCTTTCATCAAAAATCAGGCTTTTGTTTCAGAATTTAGCATCATTATTGGCGGATCAAATTTTGGCTGCGGTTCGTCCCGAGAGCATGCGCCATTTGCGCTGCAAAAAGCTGGCATCAAGGCAGTCATTGCTGAATCATTCGCCAGGATTTTTTATCGTAATTCAATCGACGGTGGTTTTATCATTCCCTTTGAATCGGTCGAAAGGTTATGCGATAAAATTTGCACGGGTGATAAACTTGAAATAAGCTTGGACAATAATGAGATCAAGAACATCACTCAAAGCAGAACCTTTGCTCTGAAACCATTGGGTGATGTCATTTCCATTGTCGAAGCCGGCGGGCTTTTTAATTATGCTCGAAAATTTAGAAAATTTGTTAACATGAAGTGAGAGCAATTCGGATTAGATTAATTCCAAAAGAGTAATGAAATGGAATCAAACAATTTTATCGAAATATTCGATACGACGCTGAGGGATGGTACGCAAGGTGAAAAAATCAGCATGTCGATTCATGATAAGCTGACCATTACCCAACGACTTGATGAGTTTGGCATCGATATCATTGAAGGTGGCTGGCCTGGCAGCAATCCAAAGGATGAGGAATATTTCGAGCGGGTGAAAAAAATATCACTCTCTCATGCACAAATTTGCGCTTTTGGCTCTACTGCCAGATACCCGGATCGGGTGCGATCTGATCATAATCTCAATTTATTGATTGCGGCTGAGACACCGATTATTTCTTTGTTTGGCAAAGCCTGGCGCTTTCATTCACGAATCAGTTTGGGCTTAACAGACGAGCAGAATGAGGATTTAATTTATGAATCGATCTCATTTCTAAAAAGTGAGGGCAGAAAAATTGTTTTTGATGCCGAACATTTTTTTGATGGCTATCGAGATGATCCCCAGTTTGCACTCACCATGCTGCGGGCAGCCGGAAAAGCTGGTGCTGACGTCATTGTTTTGTGCGATACGAACGGCGGCACTTTGCCGAGCGAGGTGAGAAAAATTGTAAAAGCAGTCAGGCAGGACATTCGGCTTCCGCTGGGAATTCACGCCCATAACGATGGAGACGTCGCTGTCGCCAGTACCTTGGCAGCGCTTGAAGAAGGCGTTAGCCAGGTTCAGGGGACAATCAACGGTGTGGGCGAGCGATGCGGCAATGCGAATTTATGTTCCATCCTTCCCAATATTTTACTCAAGATGAATCGACAAACCATTTCCCCCATCGATCTGAAAAGCCTGCACTCACTTTCCCATTATGTTTATGAAGTAATGAATTTAGTCCCTAATACTCGTGCCGCCTTTGTAGGTAATTCTGCCTTCGCTCACAAAGGAGGCATTCATGTCAGCTCTGTTCTCAAAGACAGCCGAATGTACGAGCATATCGATCCTTCGCTGGTGGGGAATAAGCAGCATGTCTTGATTTCAGATTTATCTGGTCAAAGCAATATTAAATATTTAGCGCTAAAGCTGGGTATTAATTTGCCGGCGGAAAAGGAATTTAGCCAAAAAATTGTGCAACATATTAAAAGATTAGAATTTCAGGGATTTCAATTCGACGGGGCAGAGGCATCTTTTGAGTTGTTGCTGCGAGCCGAATTAAAGCAGTATAAACCCTATTTTCATATTACCTATGCCAAGGTTAATGTCATGTTTGATAGCAACGGCGATGAGTATGCTGAAGCGGTTTTAAAAGTCAAGGTCGGCCAAGAGGAGGAACACACCGCGGCTGATGGTTTAGGCCCGGTAAACGCTCTGGACAATGCTCTGAGAAAAGCCTTGTTGCGCTTTTTCCCAGCTATAAAAGCCATTCATCTGGTAGATTACAAAGTCCGCGTGCTTGGCGAAGAAAATGGCACCGGCGCCAAGGTTCGGGTGCTGGTTGAGTCAAGCGATGGCAGCGATACCTGGTCTACAGTTGGTGTTTCTCATAACATTATCAAAGCCAGTTTACAGGCGATTTGTGACAGTATCAATTATAAAATCTTTTATTGGGAAAAAAATGCTGAGGAGAATTTTTCAACCAGGCGATCACATGTGGCAACTGGTTGATTCAGACATTGGAAACAACATTTTCAGACATAAGATCATCGTGATTCTTAGCCACAAATGCCTCCTTTTAGACCGCAATTGAGGCATTTTTCTTATCATTATTTTATCTCAATTTTTTCTTGATTTCTTCATTAGAATTAGTTATTATTCACTTGACAATAATATTCCACATGTAAATTTATGAGGCCCTCTATGCGTTCACATCATTTATTAAAGCGAGCAGCCAAAACTGCCTTCATACTTTTCTATTTGTTCTTCCTCTTTGTTTATTGCACGGAACAGGTCAAGCCTTGGGAAAAAATTACTCCACCAAAAATTGAGAAAATTAAGAAGGTATTGACTATTCATGGCGATACGCGGGTCGATAATTATTACTGGCTCAATGAAAGAGAAAATCCGCACGTGATAAAATATCTTGAAGAAGAAAACGCCTATCTCGAAAAAGCCATGAAGCACACTGAGAAGTTGCAGGACAAATTATTTAATGAGATTGTGGGCAGAATAAAACAAACTGATGAATCGGTGCCGTATTATGATAACGGCTATTATTATTACAGTCGATTTGAACAAGGAAAAGAATATCCTATTTATTGTCGAAAGAAAATCAATTTAGCTGCGGCAGAAGAGATCATGCTTAATGTCAATGAAATAGCAGCTAGCCATGAGTTTTGTCAGGTAGTTGGTTTAGCAGTGAGTGAAGACAATCGCTTTTTATCGTTCGGAGTAGATACAGTTAGCCGGCGAAAATATATCATTCATTTTAAAGATTTGTCAAGCGGCGCAATTTTAGCTGAGACTATTCATAACACTACTGGCGAGGCTGTATGGGCTAACGATAATAAAACCGTGTTTTATGTGACCAAAGATTCAACGCTGCGCGCTGAGAAAATTTATCGACATACTCTCGGTACTAATCCCACGAATGATATTTTGATCTATCATGAAAAAGATGCCACTTTTTCTGCCGGCATCGACAAAACCAAATCTAAAAAATATTTGGTTATCAGCTCTTACAGCACCTTGTCGACAGAAATGCGGATCTTGAATGCCAATACACCAAACGATAAATTCAAGATTTTTCAACCACGAGAGAAGGATCACGAATATTCCATTGATCATTTTGAACATAAATTTTATATTGTAACGAACTGGAAGGCTAAAAATTTTCGCTTGATGCAAACTGAAGAAAATAGCACCGAAAAAAATAGTTGGCAGGAGGTAATTGCTCACCGGAGCAATGTGCTGTTGCAGGGCATCGAGTTATTCCAGAATTATTTGGTTGTCAGCGAACGGGAAAAAGGTCTGCGGCAAATTCGTGTCATCGATCAAAAATCAGGGGATGAGCACTATCTCGATTTCGGCGAGACTGCTTATTTGGCTTTTATTTCAACTAATCGCCAGTTTGATACCGAATGGCTTCGTTACGGCTATACCTCAATGACGACTCCCAATTCGACCTTTGACTACAACATGAAAACCAAGGAAAAGAAGCTGTTAAAACAAGAAGAAGTTTTAGGTGGTTTCGAGGCAAAAAATTATTTTTCGGAACGATTGTACGCCAGGGCGAGAGACAGCGTTGAAGTGCCGATCTCGATTGTCTACCGCCAAGGCTTCAAAAAAGATGGCAGTCAGCCTTTGTTGTTGTACGGCTATGGCTCCTACGGCGCCAGCATGGAGGCGACATTTAATTCAGCACGTCTGAGTTTGCTGGATCGAGGCTTTGCTTTTGCCATTGCTCACATCAGAGGCGGCGAAGAAATGGGGAGATGGTGGTATGAAGAGGGGAAATTATTAAAAAAGAAAAATACCTTTACTGATTTTATCGATTGTGCCGAGTTTTTAATTCAGGAAAAATACACCTGTTCAGATAGGCTTTTCGCTATGGGCGGAAGTGCAGGGGGATTGTTAATGGGCGCGGTGGTGAACATGAGACCGGATCTGTTCAAGGGAGTCGTCGCGGCTGTGCCGTGGGTGGATGTCGTCACGACAATGCTTGACGCCAGCATTCCACTCACGACCAGTGAATACGACGAGTGGGGTAATCCTAACAATAAAGAATATTACGACTACATGCTTTCTTATTCTCCCTACGATAACGTGCAGGCGAAAAATTATCCAGCCATGCTGGTTACAACCGGGCTGTTCGATTCGCAGGTACAATATTTCGAGCCGGCGAAGTGGGTTGCCAAGTTGAGAGAGCTAAAAACAAATAATGACTTGCTTGTGCTGCGAACCAATATGAAAGCTGGACACGGCGGAAAATCCGGTCGTTTTGAGCGATATCATGAAACGGCACTGGAGTATGCATTTATGTTGGATCAATTGGGAATCAAAAATTAGAACAAAGGAATCCCATACGGCATCAATTTTAGTCATAATGCTCTATGAGAGATCTGAACGTGGTTTTCGAACAAAAAAGGTAGCTGAAATAACTTTGGCATTACTTTATCTGATCACCTGGAAAGAAAAAGGCTATGGTGCCAGAGCTTGAAAAGGTTTCACATGAGAAACACTGAACGGTCTGCACGAGCAAGGATATATCAGCAATCCGAAAAGCAAGGCAAGATCGGTCTCTCTAACGAAGAGAAGAGAAACTGTAAGCAGAATTGTTTGAAAAATATCTTAGCGTCTGATAAGGAGTGCTTTTCAAAGCGCAGTTGGCAAAAATAACCAAAAAGGAATTTGAACATGATAAGCGATTGAAATCTTATGTCATCAGCAAAAAAATGATATTAATGTAGTGAGGTCAAAAATTAATGAAGGATCAGAAGCAGATTTTGGACAACACTGTCAAACGCTGCCGCGAACGGAATATTATCATTCCAACCTATGCCGAGATGGCGCAACCTGAAAAAATTCCGCAGAAAATTCAAGATGAATTGAAAGGAATCGGACTGTGGGATCTCCATCCGAGAAACTTATTTCGGATTACCTGGAAAAATGAACCAAAACCATATGGCGGTGGATTTGGAAAGGTTAATTATATCGAATTGCCGGGTGAACTAACCGGCATCAATGTTCGAATTTTTATGCTGATCGGAAAATATTTTCCCACTGGAGCGCATAAAGTCGGCGCAACTTTCGGACCATTGGTCGAAAAATTAGTGCAGGGAAACTTTGATCCATCTACTCAAAAAGCGCTGTGGCCGTCGACCGGGAATTATTGCCGAGGGGGCGCTTTTAACTCTTATCTGCTAGCGTGCCCATGCATTGCCGTGTTGCCTGAAGGGATGTCCAAAGAACGATTCCAATGGTTGGAAAAGGTCGGCGCAGAAATTTATGCCACGCCAGGCAGTGAAAGTAATGTCAAAGAAATTTATGATAAAACCAAAGAGCTAAAAGCTAATCGACCAGATGAAATCATGGTGCTGAATCAGTTCGAAGAAATCGGCAATGCCATCTGGCATTATGTCTGCACTGGCCGAGCTATGGAGGAAATTTTTAATAGCGAAAAAGCTGGACAAGAGCAGCTTAAAGCGGTTTTTCTAACGCAGGGCTCAGCCGGAACGCTGGGTAGCGCAGAATATCTGCGCGAGAAATTTCCGCAGATTAAGGTAGGGGTCGGCGAAGCAAAACAGTGTCCCACCCTTCTGTTCAACGGCTACGGTGCTCATCGGATAGAAGGTATTGGTGATAAACATGTGCCCTGGATTCATAATCTTAAAAACATGGATGTGGTAGTTGACATTGACGATGAAGACTGCGTGCGTTTGCTTCGATTATTCAATGAGTCCGCTGGCAAAGAGTTTTTAAGGCGTAAAGGCGTTCCCGAAGTGATGGTCGACCAGTTGCCTCTGCTGGGCATTTCGTCGATTGCTAATTTATTAGGATCAATAAAAATGGCAAAATATTTTGAGATGAACAGCAACTCCATTATTATGACCTTGGCAACCGATTCGATGGAGCTTTATGGTTCGCGTATTCAGGAGCTACGAAATGAATTGGGAGAATACACTGAAATGCAAGCAGCCATTGATTTTGAGAAATGCCTCGTTGAACAGAATATGGATTGGATGAAGGAACTGACTTACTGGGACAAAAAGCGCATGCACAATCTTAAATATTTCACCTGGGTTGAACAACAGGGAAAATCCGTGACAGAGCTCGATGCGCAGTGGTATGATGATAATTATTGGCAAGAGAAATTGCATACATATGAGCAATGGGACGAAAAAATAAGGGAGTTTAATGGAAGGACTGGATTGCTAAAAAAATATTTGTAAGCTTTTTGAAGCAGCAATAAAATGAGATAAAATTATCGCTTGCGACTTATTTACATCCAAAGAACCTTTATTTCTTTAATTCGCACTAAAGAAATGTGTTCTGCTGAGGCAATTGCTTGACGAATTTTTCCGGCATGGTCGGCTATTGGAAACTTAGACCCATCGCGCCCAATGTCAAAGTCAGGAAAAATTCTCTGCCTCAAGACGTTAATGAAGCAAGCTCTTCTTTGACTTTTGCTTCATCATTTTTAGCATTTAGACTCTGAAATAAAGACATCGCCTTGTTTAAATGTTCCCCTGCTGATTTTTTATCTCCTTTTCTTTTTTTCATTATCCCACACTCGAATTGTGCTTCTGCTGCCAATAACGGATTTTTATATTTATTAGCAAGGAATATGCTTTGCTCAAAGTAGGTATTAGCTAAATCCCACTTGTCAATTCGCGAGTAAAGTGCCCCCATAAATTTGTAAGTCTCGGCTTCTCCCAAATGATCTTCCAGTTGTAGAAACGTTTGCAGCGCTTGATTTCCTAAAGCTAGCCCAGCATAAACATCATTTATTGCTAAGTACAGTTCGATGCGGTTAATCTTCACCAAGGCTTGCAAGCGAACATCGCCCATCCCTTTGGCAATGTCATAACTTTTTTCAAAATTCGAGCTAGAATCCGGTAGGCTTTTCATATCAGCATAGGTCATGCCAATATTGTGATAGGTCTCAGCTAAACCCCGATATTCACCTATTTGTTCGAATAAGGTTACTGCTTTTCCATAATATCCTAAGGCTTTTTCCCAACTGCCCTGAGTACTCATTAGCACACCCAAATTAGTTAGGATTTGGGCATTAAGCTTGGTCTCGTCGGTGCCTTCGGCTAATTCAAGCGCTTTCTCCCAATATTTGGAGGCGTCTTTTATATTGCCATGTTCATAATAAATGATACCAAGTCCATTTAACGCCTGGGCTTCGCCCTCACGGTCGCCATTGGCTTGACACAAAAATAAACTCTGTTGGTAAGATTCCAAAGCCTCATCCCAGTTATTCCTCATCATATAAATATGACCCATATTGCGAATCGTTTCAGATTTTAAATCAATATGATTATTTTCGTCACAGAGATTTAATGCATTTCCATAGCAGGTTAATGCTTTATCCCATACACCAAATTTTTCAAAGCTTTGTCCCAACCATATCTCCATGTTAATTGCCTGGAATTTTGAGATATCTTTAGAAAAACGCTTTTTCAAATCGCTGATGGATTTTTCAAAAAACTTGACTTTGAGCTGAATTTGTCGCTCATCCTCTTCAATAAATTTGAATAAAAAGGATTTCAAGCTTTCAAAGGTACTTTCCCACCCTTTTTCTTCTAAAGGAGTCTGAGTCAGATATTCATCGATTTTGGCTAAGACAGGCTCTTCAATGTTTTTATCGGCTGGTCGCATTCTTTCGGTCACTCACGCTAAGACGAATAA
>CAZNDR010000100.1:0-10945 GCA_964571835.1 uncultured Cytophagia bacterium
GACAGTATCTACTCGAAGTTTACGATAGCGGCAAATGGGACGACTGGCCAGATGAACAATCCATGGCGACAGTTTTCCAGCAAGAATGGGCTGATTTTCACCAATCAAAATTTTGCGCGCTGCTGACCAATGGTACGCACACGCTGCAAGTTGCGCTGGAGACGCTCAATATCGGCGCCGGTGATGAAGTGATTGTCCCTGGTATCACCTGGCAGGCAACCGCCAGCGCCGTTTGCGATGTCAATGCAGTACCGGTTTTAGTCGATATCGACCCAGAAACTTTGTGCATCGATCCGGCAAAGATTGAAGCGCACATCACGGAAAAAACTCGGGCGATTATGGCAGTTCATCTGTACCATCGAATGGCCGATATGGATCGCATTCTGCCCATTGCCAAAAAACATCATTTGCACGTCATTGAAGATTGCGCTCATTCCCATGGTTCTTTGTGGGACGGCAAGGGCGCTGGTACGCTGGGCGATTTTGGCTCGTTCAGTTTTCAAAGCACTAAATTGGTCAACGCCGGTGAGGGTGGCGCCTTGTTGATGCAACAGGAAGATTATTATTGGTTGGTCGTCAGTCAGCGCAGTTGTGGGCGCGAGTACAAACCAGGTGTTCGTATGCACAGCGGCAATTATCGCATGACCAGTTTTCAAGCTGCCGTGCTGCGCGGACAATTGGCTGCTTACAAAGAAAATGTCGCCATCATCGATAGAAATGGCCTGACGTTGGATAAGGCTATCGCTGATGCACCCGGCACCAGACCATTACGCCGCAATAAACATATCACGCGGCAGTGCGGTTATTCCTATGCTTTTCTTTATGACAAAGAAAAATTTGATGGCTTAAGCCGCATCGATTTTCAAAAAGCGCTGTCAGCCGAATTGGGCATCGCCTTTGACGAATGCTATATCCCGCTTTCACATAGCGACCTTTACACGCCTCATACCAAAAAGCGGCATCAGTTGAACGCAACGTATCTCAAGGCTATCACGCCGTCACGCTGGAAATTGCCCGTGGCTGATGATCTGTGGCAGAATAAAGCGATTGTCACCTTGTGGCAAATCTATGGTTGCCCGCAGGATCGAGCCCATTTGTTGACGGATGCTATTGCCAAAATTTATGAGAATCGGACAGATATCCTGAAATCATAGTCATATTTTTTTGAAAAGGACCTGCCGGATTTTGTTGTTGTAACCGATCACAAGGTGAATGAATAAAAACCGCTGAAGCGGTTTCAGCAGTTATTTTGAGATGATTATTACCCCACAATGAATTGTGGTGTTAGTTCAATTTCCCTTTGAATTAAGAAACATGTCCGAAGCCGTTTCAACGGCTTCTAGATACATCCTGTGATTGGTTACTTGTCGTTTACAATAACTTCTTATCTCATAAACTTAACGTATCTAAAATTTGCGGATGCTGCAGAAAAAGGGAAATGATATGCAACACCAACTAGTGTTCAAAACCAATCGACAATTTTGCTTTTTTATTTTATCTTTTCTCGTTTTCATTAATGTTTCGGCTCAGGATCTAACCTTACCAGCCCCCGACGGCTCAACGGTGGCCATCTATCGCGATTCATTCGGCGTGCCGCACATTGTAGCGGACACGGAATTGGGCGTCTTTTTCGGGCAGGGATTTGCCGTGGCTCAGGATCGGCTTTATCAGATGGAGCAATTTCGCCGGGCTGGCGAAGGAAGACTGGCAGAAGCACTGGGACCCAGTTACCTGAATTTTGATAAAGAAATCCGCACCATGTACTACACTAAAAGCGAACGAATGGAGCTATTCAACAGCTTGCGCGCTGACATTCAAACGATGATTCGCGCTTATTGTGACGGGGTAAATACGTATCTGGATTCGATGGCAGTTAATCCTACCAAATACAAACCAGCTCAATTTATGTTTCTGCCTTTTCAACCGTGGACGATAAGTAATACCATTGCCATCATGCAATTTATGATCAGGAATTTTGGCGCGTTTGGCGGCGAAGAGCTGATACGATTGCAGGAGTTAAGAGCGTATGGTCAGACCTGGTTTGATTTGCATTGCCCGATTAACGATCCAGCTGCACCAACGACTATCCCCAGTGGTGGCCAAGTAACACACCACAATTGGACGTACTCGGGAATGATTGTCAGTGAAAATATCATTCAGGCGGTCACTGAACAGCGTGAAAATTTTCGCCAACAGCTCAAACAGTTAGGTTTGCCACTTTCCTTTGGTTCGTTTGCCGTGCTGGTTACTCCTTCCAAATCGAGCAGTGGAAATGTTTTGTTACTCGGCTGCCCGCAAATGGGCGAACCAGTAGAAGATGAGCCGCAAATTAACAATGAAGTGGAGCTTATCTGCCCGAGTTTTCATGTCGGCGGCATGACCGTTACTGGTCTTCCCTCTGTCATTATCGGCCATAATGAATATCATGCGTGGACTCTCACCAGTGGCATCAGCGATAACTGTGATGTGTACATCGATTCGACTCGAGATGATAGTTATTGCTCATACTATTTTAACGGAGAATGGAAAAAGTTCATCGAGATTCAAGATACAATAAAATGTCTGGGGCAGTCGGACATTTTCTTTAAACACTATCGCACCGTTCATGGGCCAGTTTTTGGCGACGATTTGGCAAAGCATCAGGTCTATGCGATGAAAATGACCTTTTGGAAACGCGAAATGGACATGATTCAATTTGTGCTGGGATTAATTCGGGCAACAAACCGAGATGAGTTCGAGGCGGCTGCAGCCAAAAATCCTATGTCCTTTAATTTATTTTATGCCGGCAAAGATCAAACGGTAAAATATTGGCATGTTGGCTGGTATCAGGATAGAACCGATGGCGTCGACCCTCGTCTGCCCCACCAAGGGGATGGCAGCGAAGAGTGGGGCGGACTTATTGATTTTGAAGAACTCCCCCAGGCAGAAAATCCAGCTCAAGGATATTTTGTCAATTGGAATAATAAACCGGTAAGTTGGTGGAATAATGGTGATAATATTCCCTGGCAAGGCGCCCACCGGGTCAGCGCGATTGACCATTACGTGAAGCCCATCAGCCAATTTTCTTATGACGATTTGAAGGCGGTGCCACAGAACATCGACTCTCACGGGACTTATCAGCAAGCAATTGAACTTTCTTTAACTGAGATTGTCGATGAGAATATTTTGCCGCCAGGCCAGAGTGGTTTTATTGGTCTGTTCGGCGTTCGCAGTCCACATTTGAAAGATCAATGGCCTTTGCATTTGAATTGGCTATTCAAAGATATGATTTTCGGACAAATTCCGCCCACAACGATTTCCTCTTTAATGGACCAGAAAACCAGAGAATTCAGCCTGAATCAAAATTTCCCCAATCCGTTTAATCCGGCGACCACTATTAGCTACCAATTGCCGGTCGCTGGTCAGGTTGAGCTTTCCATTTTTGATAGCAATGGAAAACTGGTTCAAACATTGGTACGACAATTTCAACCAGCCGGCTTCTACCGTGTTGAATGGAAGGCTGACAATATGAGCAGCGGGATCTATTTTTATCGGGTGGTAGCCGGAGAAAATTCGTGGTGCAAGAAATGCATGGTGATTAAGTAATGCAATTCAAAACAGGTCAAACGGCCACAATAAATTTTCTCTCTCTTCCTTTTTTATTGATGATGCTTTTTTCAGCTGCCCTGGTGATAGGAGGTTGTCCTGCAGAAAATGCGGAGACTGAAGCGCCAAAACCGCCTCGCGGCTATCCCAGTTTTGCCTTTATTAAAATTGCTTATCTGCTAAAATTGATCAAAATTGTGGATCTCCAGCCGCCAGTACCTGAGACACTCATTGAATACAAAGATATTGAATACAAAAAAATTGGCGACAAATCTCTGCAATTGGATATCTATCATCGAAAAAATTTAGACCAGCCAGCGCCAGCGCTGATTTTTATTCACGGCGGCGGTTGGCGCACTGGCAAAAGATCAGATTACCTGCCTTACTTGATTGATTTTGCTGAAAAAGGCTATGTGACCGTCACCGTCTCTTATCGGCTCCAAAAACAGGCGAAATTCCCGGCAGCAGTGAAAGATGTTAAATGCGCTATAAAATGGCTGCGTGTTTTCGCCCGGGATTATTTTATTGATCCGGAGAAAATCGCTGTGATAGGTGGTTCGGCTGGCGGACATTTAGCTTTGATGGTTGGCTATTCAGCTAATGATCCCTATTTTGAAAATGAGTGTGAATTTGATAGTGTGAATAGTCGCGTGCAGGCGGTAGTTGATTTGTACGGTCCTGTTGATCTGACGACTGAGTATGCCAAAGGACGATTTGAAACTAATGATTTTATTGGTAAATCTTTTGCTGAGGCGCCTGATTTGTGGCAAAAAGCCTCACCGATAAATTATCTTTCCGCCGATGATCCGCCAACGTTAATTTTTCAGGGCACGCTTGACGAACTGGTACCGGTCAGCCAATCCGATTCACTAAAAAGCAGATTGGATGCCTGGGGTGTTGAAAATGAATATCATCGGTTGAAAGGTTGGCCTCATACCATGGACATTGCTATTTCGGTGAATAGGTACTGCCAATATTATATGAATGCTTTTTTCGAAAAGCATCTTCGTCAGATGAAATAATTCACATTTATTTTTTTATTGAGATGGAAAGGAAATCATATGCTGGGTCAAAAATTTTGGATTTATATGTGCTGGGCTTTGCTTGGTATTTTTTTGTCCTGTTGGAGAAATGAAAAATTGACTTTAACCGGCAACACCTGGGGCGAGAAATTGGGCTTTCCCAAAGATAAAAAAGTGCTTATTCTTCATGCCGATGATATGGGAATGTGCTCCGAAGCCAATCAAGCTGGAATGGAATTGCTGGCAAACAAAGAGATTCAGTCAGCAGCAGTGATGGTGCCTTGCCCGGCTGCCGACGAATTCATCGAGTGGTACGTTAAAAATCCGGCTCAAGATATTGGCGTTCACACGACCTTAACCAGTGAATGGAAAGAATATCGCTGGGGTCCGGTCTCACAAGCATCCGAAGTGCCCGGCTTGATCGATGCTGATGGTTATTTGTGGCACGATGTTCCCGATGTTGTGCAACATGCCACTGCTGCTGAAGTTGAAAAAGAAATTCGTGCGCAGATAGAAAAAGTGATAGCTGCAGGAATCCGACCCAGCCACCTCGATACCCACATGGGCACGGTCTACGGCTGCCTGGGCTTTACACAAGTTTACATGAAGCTGGCGATGGAATATAATATTCCGGCCATGGTCATAGAATTTACCGACGATGTCCTGCAACGCTACCGTGGTGAGGGCTATCCCATTACCGAGGAGCTGCTCAATTTCGCCTCGACCTATACTCTTCCCAAACTCGATGATTTTTGGGCTGCCCCGAATGGAAAAACGTACGAAGAAAAGAAACAAAATTTTTTCAACCTGGTTCGCTCATTGAAACCGGGCATCATCGAAATCATTTTTCATCCGTCAGTGGAAACCGATAAGCTGAAAAGCATCACCCATTCCTGGCAACAGAGAGTGTGGGAAAAACAGCTGTTTTCCGATCCTGAGGTAAAACAATTCTTTAAAGATGAGGGCATCTTGTTCACCAATTGGAAAGAGATGCTGAAGCGCTTTGCTGAACGAATATGATTTCAATGGTGAAAAAATAGCTGTCTATCAATTTAGCTGACCAAGCAAAAAATTCAGGGAAAAATTTTAACATTTTTGGATATCAGCCTCTGACAGATGAACCAAAAGAGAATAGCACGAGCAAGTTTTTTTCTTATTTTGCTTCTTTTAGCATTTCTGAGTTGCTCACCGAGCAGAGTGATTTTCCAGCCGATCAACGGTTTTACCGGAGAGGCGAATGCGCGGCTCAGCCAATTTCTCCAGCAAACGCAACATGAAGCAGGCAGAAAAATCGCTGTCTTTGATGGGGACGGCACCGTGCTGGGACAAGTGCCGAATTATTTAGCAGATGAGTGCATGTATCAGTATGCCAAAGCGCATCCAGATCAGAAACCGGATCTCATCAAAGAAATGCAGACGCAATCCAATGTCTCACTGCCTTATGTTCAAAATAGGGTGCATTTTATGGCTGGCAAATCATTGCAGTTTTATCGCGATTTGGGAGAAAAGTGTTTTCACGAATGTTATGCCAATAAAATTTATGAACCGATGCATGAGCTAATTAATATACTCAAAAAAAATAAATTTGAGATATGGATTGTTTCGGCTTCGCCGGAAGGCATGTATCAACAATTTTTGAGCAAAGAATTTCAAATCCCCATAACCCATATTATCGGTGTTAAATCGATTATCCGCAATGGCGTCATTACCGATGAAATTGTCGTGCCTGTCCCGCAGGATCACGGTAAAAAGGAAGCGATTGAAACTTTCATTCAGGATGTGCCATTGTTGGTAGCAGGCAACAGCCGCGGAGATAAAGAGATGATTGAATTTAGCCGCGGCGTAAAAATGATCGTTAATCCCGATGAACATATTGCTCCCGATCAATCAGAAAGCATGGCAGATTATGCTAAAAGAAATAACTGGCTGATTGTCTTCATTAATGATGTCCCCAATCCAGCTTTCCCATCTGTTTCGGCAAAAGAATTTGGAATTCAGTTGAATAAAACGAAAGAAGTGAGGAAAAAATCCACCGCCGAAACAAAATAACGGAATGCAAAAGCAATCAGCAAAAGTCAATCGAGTTTACTTTTAAAAAGGTTGTCGGCTGCTGCTTGTTAAAATGAAACTGAACAAGTAACAGCTGAATTCAAATAATCTGGTTAAATACAACAGGAACTTGGTATGATTTTCTCAAAAATAAGAGCTTATTTTTCACCGGCGCCGCACCTCAAGCCATTGCCTGAAAATGAAATAAAACGTCATTATAGAAAATATCGCTGGAGTACCTTAGAATCGACTTTTATCGGCTATGCGACTTTTTATCTGGTGCGCAATAATATGTCCACAGTAGCCAAAGAGATCGAGGGAGCGCTGTATTATGATCATAATCAAATTGGCAGTATGTTGGCGGTGACCGCGATCATGTATGGCCTGGGTAAGTTTTTAATGGGCTCACTTTCTGATCGTAGCGATCCTCGAAAATTTATGGCTACCGGGCTTTTGTTGACTGCGTGGTGCAATTTTGCTTTTGGCAGTGTGGCAAATTATTCGGTTCATTTTGTTTTATGGGCGCTAAACGGATTCATTCAAGGTATGGGCTGGCCGCCTTGCGGCAGATCCATTGGGCATTGGTTCAGCTTACGGGAGCGAGGATCGATTTTTGCCATCTGGAATGTGGCACACAACATTGGCGGCGGTCTGGCCGGCGTCATTGCAGCTTTTGCCGCATCACATTTTGGCGGTTGGCGGGCAGCTTTTTATTTTCCAGCCTTTATCGCTATCATTGGTTCGCTCTACCTTTTTTGGCGACTGCGCGATACGCCACAATCATTGGGCTTGCCTCCCATTGAAAAATATAAAAATGATTATCCGGCTAACGAAAAACTCCACGGCATTCACGAGCGTGAACTCAGCACGAAAGAATTATTCCTAGAAAATATTTTCAAGAATAAATATTTGTGGTTGGTTGCTTGTGCTAATTTTTTTGTCTACATCGTTCGTTACAGTATGCTCGATTGGGGACCAACTTACCTTCGCGAAATTAAAGGCGCTACGTTGGCAGGAGGCGGTTTTGCTGTTTTAATTATTGAATTCGGCGGTATCCCTTCTACCATTTTAATGGGCTGGCTCTCGGACATATTCGGCGGCAGAAGAGGCATGGTCAGCTTGCTCTGTATGATTCCTATTTTCGCCGCTTTTATGGGCATTTACTTGAATCCACCGGGAAGCCTATGGCTGGACATGCTGTTCCTGGCGATTGTCGGCTTTTTTGTCTATCCACCGGTCATGCTGCTTGGCGTTTATGGACTGGACCTGACCTCTAAAAAAGCTGTCGGCACGGCAGCCGGCTTCATCGGTTTGTTTGGCTATTTAGGAAGAACAGCACAGGCAAAAGGTTTCGGCTGGATGGTCGAACATTTTCAAAAAACCCTTGGATTGAGTGCTGCCTGGAACATGGTGATCTTTTCCATTTTAGGATGCACGATTCTGGGAGTTTTTCTGCTGGCATTTACTTGGAACGTCAGGCCTAAAGCATAATCAAACCTATTTTGTTATTTGAGTAAATATTGTTGGCAAAAAATCTGACAAATTCTAAACTCCAAAACTCAAATTCCCCAAAAAAAATGCAAAGGTCAAAGCTTCAGCGATGGTGGATTTTGGTAATTTATCTGGAATAGGCCAAAGGCGGATGAGACTGGACGCATTTGGCGCGTTAAATACCATAATTTTAGAAGCATATAAATTAAAAAAAAATGACAAATAGTAAAAACATAAAACACGAAATATTTGATCTCATCATTATCGGCGGTGGCTTGAACGGCGCTGGCATCGCACTGGATGCCGCTTTGCGTAAATTGAAAGTATTGCTCATTGATAAGGATGACTTTGGCAGCCATACCACCAGCGCCTCAACCAAATTAATTCATGGCGGTCTGCGCTACCTGGAATATTTTGAATTTGGATTGGTTCATGAGTCATTAATGGAAAGAGAGCGCTTATTGAAAAATGCGCCTCATTTATTGTGGCCCATAAAAATTAATCTGCCAATTTATGCCCACAGCAAGCGCGGTCCTTTGATGATCAAAGCAGGCATGATTTTTTATGATTTATTTTCGCTCCAAAAATCGCTGCCCCATCATCACTTTTATTACCGAAAAAATGTACTGAAAAAGGTCGAGCCATCAATTAAACATGAAGGATTGAGGGCGATAGCCACCTATTATGATTGTCAGGTCGGCTACCCCGAACGTCTATGTTTGGAAGTGGTTTTGAGCGCCAAACAGGAAGGTGCTGCAGTGATGAACTATGCTGAGCTAATAAACTATCGCCAACAGCAGGACGGTTTAAAAGAATTGGGGATTTATGACCATAATACACAACAATCTTTTGCCGTCAAAGCCAAAGTGGTTGTAAATGCGGCCGGGATTTTTGTCGACAATGTCAATCATCTGGTCGAAAAAAAAATATCTCAAAAAATAGCTGGCACTAAAGGAAGCCACATCGTCATCGATAAATGTGCTGCCGGGCCACAGGATGCGCTCTACGTGGAAGCCATTCAGGATGGCCGACCATTTTTTATCGTACCTTGGCGGGACTATTATTTGGTGGGGACGACTGATATTTATTACGACGGCGATTTAAACAATATTGCTGCTAGCCAGCAGGAGATTGACTATCTATTGTCCGAATTGAATTACCTTTTGCCAGAGCATAAATTTACCCAAGCTGATGTATTGTACAGCTATTCCGGTGTTCGCCCTTTGCCTCATGAACCGGGAAAAAAAGAAAGCCAGGTGACGCGACGCCATATCATATTTGATCATGAAAAATATGATGGCAATAAGAATTATTTTTCTATCATCGGCGGAAAGCTGACAACTTACCGTCAGTTGGCAGAAGATTGTGTCAATCTGATTTGCGACAAGCTGGGCAGGACTGAAAAATGTGTGACAAAAAATTATCAGCTTACCGGCGCCAAAGGAATTGAGCATTTAAACTACTATGTCAAAGATCAGATTGATGAAAGCGAAAAAACCTATCAGCTTTCATCAGATACGATACGATTCTTGATAAATTTTTATGGCAGCAATTTCAAAAAGGTCGTTGCTTTGACCAAGGACAACCCAGTGCTAAAGGAAAGAATTTGTGAATCGCAGCCCGATATTCTGGCTCAGGTCGTTTATGCCATTCAGACTGAACAGGCAAAAAATCTCGAAGATATTTTAATTCGTAGAACCAGCATTGGAACAAGTAAATGCTTGGGTTTAGACTGTGTGGAAAAGGTGGCGCAGGTTGCAGCGCCATTCTTTGGTTGGCGAAAAAGAGAAATCGGTAAAAAAATCCAGAACTACCAAATCACGATAGAGCAGCGATATGTGCTGCACTAAAAAATGAATCAATTCTATCTATGGGAGGTGGCAATGAATTTCAAGCTTTTCCCATTTTTAATTCTGATGCTATTGATGGTCGTCTGCATTTGTCGACAAAAAAACAAAACAGTGATAATTACGGCTCATCGCGGTGCTTCCGGTTTAGCGCCTGAAAACACGATGGCGGCAATTGTAAAAGCTATGGAGATTGGCGCTGATTTTACTGAATTGGACGTGCAAGAGTCAGCAGATGGCATGCTTATTTTAATGCACGATGATTCTCTTCAACGAACCACTGGTCTCGAAGCTGGTGTTTGGGAAAAGTCGTTCACTGAGCTGCACAATTTGGATGCCGGCGGCTGGTTTTCCGAAGAATTTAAAGGAGAACCAATCCCCACTCTGAAAGCCATCATCGATACGGTTCGTGACAAAATGAAGTTAAATATCGAACTAAAAATGAATGGCCATCAAAAGCTATTAACCGATAAAGTAGTAGCCATGGTTGAAGAAGAGAATTTTATCCAGCAGTGCATTTTGACCTCCTTTGACTTTGCTGAAGTGGACAAGATTAGGAAATTGAACAAATCGATCAAAATAGGCTATATTTTTTCCGACCTGCCGGAAGGAGTGGATGTATTCACTGCTGATGTTGATTTATTGAGTGTGAATAAAAAGTTAGTCAATGAAGAATTCGTCAAAAAAGCCCACGCTCATCAGAAAGAACTCCATGTTTGGACAGTGAATGAACCAAAGGCTATGCGCCACTTTATAAAAATCGGCGTGGATAATATTATTACCAATTATCCTGATATACTCAAACAGATCTTGGCTGAAAAATAACCTCCTATTAAATTGGTAAAGGACGAACATTGAACATAATTGGCATCGATATTGGCGGGACCAAATGTGCCGTTTTAAAAGCAGACGTGAAGGGCGACATTGAAAAGGTGGTTCGTTTTTCTACTA
>CAZNDR010000101.1:0-10924 GCA_964571835.1 uncultured Cytophagia bacterium
CGCGGATTTTACACAGATTAAGAATTCGAGAAAAACCGTTAAATCCGCGTCATCCACGTTCTATTCAACTTTTTAAAAGTCCTCAATTATCTTCTTAAACTCCCCATACACGGATGACACTGATAACGCGGATTTACACAGATTAAGAATTCGAGAAAAACCGTTAAATCCGCGTCATCCGCGTTCTATTCAACTTTTTAAAAGTCCTCAATTATCTTCTTAAACTCCCTATACACGGATGACACTGATAACGCGGATTTACACAGATTAAGAATTCGAGAAAATCCGTTAAATCCGCGTCATCCACGTTCTATTCAACTTTTTAAAAGTCCTCAATTATCTTCTTAAACTCCCTATACACGGATGACACTGATAACGCGGATTTTACACAGATTAAGAATTCGAGAAAAACCGTTAAATCCGCGTCATCCACGTTCTATTCAACTTTTTAAAAGTCCTCAATAATTTTTTTTACCTCCTCATACAGGGTCGGACCAGCATCTGGGCCCAACGAATTCACCTCGCCATAAAAGGGCTTTTTTGCGCCATAAGTGTAAGGCGGCTTGGTGTCCCAATGCGTCTTAGGCATAATATAACCCACTTCATCATTGCCCAAGCCGATAACAAAATTATATTTTCCTTTCATTAATTCACGAATCGGAGGAGCTTCAATGGGTGCGCCCGGAAAATCTGCTCCTTCGGGATTTTCGATGCCACCATTGACAATCTCGGGATTGATCTCGCCGGGAATGGTCAAAAGCCACGCCGGCCCTATTTTTAATAAATCGACCTCACTTCTCAAATTATTATATTTGACAAAGCCGCGATGGAATACGCCCAAAGCACCGCCCAAACGAAAATATTTATTTTGCAGCCTGAACAAAAATGTCTGGGCGCGTAGCTTCATTGTCGGATCAGCAACGGTTTCCCACTCGCCCTTTTCGACAGCGTTTAATACTAAATCAGCTAAACGATAGCCCTGAGCGCGTGCCTTATCAAAGGTGGCTTTTTTAAAATCTTTGTTTAACCAGGGATCATGAACCGCGCAGCCCAGCGTAGTCATCAGCCCTCCGATGGCACCATTGGCAAAAACCGCGATTCCGCCCATACCCTGTCTTTTCACGTCGCCGTCGTAAACTATGCCCGATTCCATACCTTGCAGCCAATAATAACAAAAATCTGATGTAATCAACAGGTTGTCGCTGGCTAAGGTTTCGGGATGATTGCCCCAATTCATCAAGATACCAAATGGTTCCTGAGTCACTGCATCGCAGAATTGCATCAGGTGAATGACATCGTCAAGGACTCTTGGCGGACGAGAATCCCTGACCAAATCGCTGGCAGTGGAATCAATTTTTGTTAATTTTATTACCGCCGGGCGAGCATTCGCCAACGCCTGGCCAATAGCAGCCACTGCCTGATTTTGAACAAATTGGAGATAATTTTCATTGACTCCGCTTTTAAAAAGCCGTCCCCCCCACAATCCCATCAAATCCGGTGTCTCATGATTATGGGTAGAAGATGCCATGACAAAATCGATTTTCCAATTTTGATCAGCAACTTTCTCGCGGATAGTTATGACATCATCATGAAACAGACCAATGGCATCCAAAACAACTAGGGCTACACATAACTGGCCATCATCCCAAACTACAGCCCGGGCCCACAATTCATCATGAACACCTTGAGCTGGCCGTTGATTCTGAAAACCCGCCAGCCAATAAGCGTCAAATTTTCCATTATTGTTCTTATCAATGAACCGATCGCCCTTTTTGGGCTGGTATTTTGCATTGCTATCTGCATCGATCCAGCTATCTGCGATTGGCGGAGTGATGGGCAATTTCGCCAATCCGACCTTTAATTGCGTTGCTTCTCCACCGCTTTCTTGAGGTAAGTCCAAATTTAAACTATAGCCAGGATGGCGATCCTGGCTGTTGACAATATAAAAGACCGTGCTAGTAACGATGAGCAAAAACACCAAGCTAATTACTATGAAGGCCAATTTTTTCATTTGATTCCCTTTCCTTAAATTGAAGTTGATTCGTAGCGTCGTCAGTTTATCGCGATTACAATCTTTTGTTTTGCATTTTGAACCAGATGACAAAGCCAGTGGTAGTGAAAATAATCAATATGCCTATCAATGTCAATATGAAAAAAGAGAGATTAACTTTTTCTGGTTTTTTTTTGCTGAAATTATTGAGCGAGGCAGTTTCATCTGTCCAGCTCCGAGCAGAATCAAGCGCATCTTTCGTTGCCGAATCAGCCATCGATGGTTCAAACTCATAGCTCCAGGGAACACCGGGAAAGGAGGAGCCGGTGCTTAATATTCGGCTCATTTCCATTTTAACTGCGGGATTCTCTGGATCAAAACCCAAATTTTTGACAACTTGTTGTTGTATTTTTTCATCCCATTTGACCGGCAGCATAGTTCCCAACAGCCATCGCTTATCGAGTCCGCATTCGCAGTCCAGGCTAATAAAGTCAAGGATAGCACTCACCTTTTGGCTGGTGATCTGCGCTCCTTTAAACAGCGGACCAAGCCAGCGCATTCTACCGTAAATAATAACTGCGATTGGCTCTTTTACTTCTTCCTTTTGAATTCCCAAACTCCACAACAGAAAGGGTTCGTCAGTAATTTGGGAATTAGCCAAACTGAGCAAGGCTGGTGGCATTTTCATTTCTTTTGGCATCCAGGGCAGCTTCTGTTGAATTTCGTTAATCGATTTTTTTATTTCACTTTTAGCCCGCCCATTTTCAGCTTCATAATTCGACTCGAAAAGCAGCACGACGGCATAATTATCGACCACTTTTTGCTTAATTTGCTGAACGAGAACTGAAGAAAGAATGCCCCACATTTGCTTTTTTAATGAGAGCTCAAATTTTGATTTTTCGAATGCCACCGGCAAGATTATTGACTGGCTGTCTGGTGATACAAATAACATAGTGGGGATAGATTGAGTTGGCAATTGCTTAAAATACTTGAGAGCCTCATGATTTTTATCTACTTCGACATTTATTATTTCAGCATCGATATTCGTCTCATCGAGCAAAGCAGGCATAATTTCTTTGAAATCAACCAGAAGATTTTCCGCTGTGCTTTGATTTATGTAAAAATAAATACGGTAAAAGTGAGTGCCAAAATCCACAAAACCGGTTTCGCGGATGTTGTATCGGCAGGCGAAAACAACTGGCTCTTCAAAGCAAAAAAGCAAATAAATGAAAAGAATTTTTTTTAAAATGTCGAACCATTTGTTTAACTTCATTTCCTCACTCTATGAAATAAAGCTTCTGCTGTCAAATCTTTTTTATCGAAACCAGGCCCCTGCCAACTCACGCGCAGCATTCTGCCGGCGCCCATCTGAAAGTACTTGACCATTAAAGGATACTCTCCTGCTCGTAAAGCGATCTTCCCCGATTCCTCTTTTGCCGAATGCCCACCATCATTATCGATCAATTCGACCTCATTGAGGTATAATTTGCTGCCGTCATTGGATTCGATGAAAAAAGTGTAAATGCCATCAGTCGGCGCCAGCACATAGCCGCGATAGATATAGCCAAATTCATTCGTGTCGCCGCGTGGCTCCAATTTGAAGCTGGTCATTATTCCGCTGCTGTTGGGCGAGAACCTATCAAGATCAGATACTGAAGTAAAAACACCTTCAAAATAATCGTACTCAATGCCGATACCCACCTCACCCGCCTCTACCGTCTGGGCATAATTCACTTTGTTAAATTCTTGATCCACCACAAAGCTGGGCGCATATTGCCGAGCAAACGCCCGCATTTTTAGCAGGCAAGATTGTCTCAAAGTGAACGGTTTTCGATATAAACGGGAATGTTGGTTTGGTTCACTGCCATCCAGAGTGTAATAAATATCAGCGCCTTGAATAGCACAAGCCAAAACTACCCTGGCCGAGTCGACAAAAAAAGTGTTGTCCGAACTGACATAAGGTTCGAGGGAGGAACGGGCTGTCCCGCAGCACACAATAGAACCATCAACCAACGACAAAAAAACTCGTCCGTCGCGACTCACCGCTAAACCCCAAGGGACAGGAGCTTTTTCCAGCGGCAGCGACCACAGCACCTGCCCCGTCTCGATGTTTAATGCCGACACTGACGTCTCTCCTGCCACCACTACCATATTAAAACAGACAGCGAGGGCAACACTTTTGTCACCATAATAAATCCACTTGGGTTGCTGGGATAAATTCAGCGATTCCCATTCAGGTATTCTAAGCCCGGCATATTCCTGTTCCTTTAAGCGCTCATTTAACACAGTTTCATTCAACTTCTCATAACAGAGCAGTTTACGGTTATTGATCCAGACCAGATGTTTATTGCCCATTGAGGTAAAAAGCAATTTATTAAAAACTGAATAATCATATACTTCATTTTCTGGACGACTGTAAAATGGCTTGCCGCAAGCTACTACCTGATCGCCGATTTTATAGAGCTCCCAGCCGCGCGGGCTCTCCGATTCACATTTTCTTAGCGGTTCAGGATCGTTTAAGCAGTTGCCATTGGTTAAATCAAAAACAGCTGGAGAAAGAGACGTGCCACTTGCCAAATATAGTTTGCCGTTATGAATCAACATTTGTCCCTGTACGCTAACGCCGGTTTTTGCCTCGGTTAAGAGATGACCTGAGGTATTATTTTGCCAGACTATTTTTCCAGTTTTTGCCTCCAGGGCATAGACATGGGTGCCATCGTAATTAACGATGCCCGCCGCCACATAGGCAATATCATCATTCACCAGAACGCCACTTGCCGCCGGCCAGGTCGAAAGCAAAGAACCGTAAACAGGTATTTTTCTCTCCTCTGGCGCCGCGCGAAAACGCCAGATCAATTTCCCGCTTCTCGCCTCGTAGCTGTAAACCCAGCCATCACCTGAGCCAACCAAAACACTTCCCTTCCAAATTGTCGGCGGAAAGCGAATAGCGCCGCCGGTGTATGCCGTCCATTTCAGCTCTCCAGTCGCGGCATGCAAAGCGCGAACCACTCCATCGGAGCAGCCATAAAAAACCAAACCATCAGCCGTAACCGGTGCGGTATTTTGTTTGTAATGGGGAAAGCCCAACACGTCGGTACCCGGAATATCAATGTTAAGCGGAGGATATCGCCACAGCAGATTGCCACTGGCAGGAATCACAGCTTGAGAAGCAGCGCTGCCGATCGCATCCTTGCGAAACATGGGCCAATCGGCTGCTGTGATAAGCAATTCAGGTATCGTTTCCAAATCGACTTCCCCGCGCTCAAGTCGCTCTGATTCAATCGCCGCTGCCGCAAACGGAAAATCACCGGCTGGTCCCAAGCAAGTCAAGCCATAAATCGATAATTGGCAATCGCAGACATAAGGCGACCAGTACAGCAAGCCATTAGCGATTGTCACCCCATCATGACAAGAAGGTCGCATCGGCGAAATCCACTGCGGCAACCGATCAGCAATATCAAAACGAACCGTTCCGTCATTGGCGCGGAAAAAAATCGCATCAGCCGAGCCGGTCGGCCGAGTGCAAGCTCTCCTGCCAAAAGGCAAATCAGCTAAAATAATGCCAGACAGCGGATCGAATTTTTTGCTGACATTATTGCGCCACAATCCGCCAATGCCATATAAGCCGTCATCGCGCAGCACCAGTTGGAAATTATTGAAGGGATTTTCCCAAAGAATGCTGCCGTCTTTAGTGGAAACTGCCAGCAACTTATTGACCTGCGGTCCAGCAAAATAGAGCGCCTCATCGCTGCACATCAAATATTTCGTGGTACGCCAATTGGTCTCCCACCCTTGACGCGGCAGATAATTTCCTAGTGCGACAAAAAAATCCGGATTGTTAGCGGCGGTTTTGCGCCAAATTTCTTTTCCGTTTCTGGCATTGAGACAGGTGAGATAAGAACCAAAATGGAACAGGAATATTTTATTGTTCTTCATGACTAAAGCGCGACTGTCAGCCGGCTCTTCTTCATGGTGATGCCAGAGCACCTTTTTCGTTTTGACATCAATCGCCAACAAATTATTACCAAAACCCCAGGGATGTTCCGGTTGATTAAAGCCTTTGGAAATTGCCGTCCAGGGCCAGCCGTGCAGGGTACGTCGCCAGCGAACCACTGGATCGTGCTGCTCCTGCTCGCCGATCAGAGCAAATAATATTCCCTTTTCCAGCCCCATCCATTTCCAGAATGTGCCACCGGCTATTTCCAGCGGCGGGATAATTTCATCGCGCAACAGGCCGGTGGCTGCATCGATTTGCTTGCATGACTTGTCGTCGCCGAAATACAAAATTCCCGGCGTGGCAATCATCGTATTTCGATGCACCATTAGGCCGGGCGACAAATCCATCGTCCAGAGCAGCGTGCCATTGTAGCCGTTGAAAGCAACCAATTTATTTAAAAATGGTTCTTCGCGTTCATGAAAAGCCACATTGCCAAAAGCTTTAAAAACCCGTCCCGCTGAAGCCACTGCCACTTGAATAGCTGGCGCATATTGGGGATTGGCCAAGAATTGTGTCAAATAGGGGGCAACTGCTACTTTGTCGTCTGACTGGGTGTTATTGTCCGGACCATGATAAGGATGGCTCCAATCGTCAATCCCGTCGGGAAAAGGCTTTGTCCAAGCTTGATTGCCGAGCAACGCTTTTGCCTGGGGACGAATTACTCGCAATGCCTCGCTTTTGGATATGCGACTGCCGCTGCCAATAGCTATCAGACCATCAGCTAAATTATCTGCCAAATGAATTCTTTCCCGCCCACCTTTTTCAACATAAATCCGCGTCCCGTAAAAATTGGCTTTATCGACCAGGCGTCTGACAGAATCAACCGCTATTTCATCCTCAAGTTGAGAGTAAATCAACAATTCACTTTTCAAAGCCAGCTCGAGCGACAAAGCGCCAGTCGTATCGCCCAGCACTATGCAGATACCCCGCAACACACCTAACTTGTGAATTAATTCTTCGCTGCTTATCATGGCTTTTTTCTTGACGCATTGAAAACAAAAAAGAAGCAATAAGAGAAGAACAGCTAATTTTGAAATTACCTGCCAGGCTGAATTATTTTTAGCGCGCATTGTTTTTCCTCCTGTGTAATTTTTCAGTACTCTCAGAAAGAAAAAAAAATGGAAATGGTTTGGTGGTACCACTTCACCTTTTAGCGGCAAGATAAAATAAATTGAAAAATTGCCCACCGTCTGTTAATCCACTAAATTCAACTTTAAAAATTTCACTTCCCATGGTTTGAATTGGATCTCAATGATCGCTTTCTCTTTTGGTTTTTCCAGCGCATTTATTTCATCAATGGTAGCTATTTTGGGAGATAGTTGAGATAGCGGAAAAACTGTTGCCTCGCCCTCTGTTTCTCGTATCTGCAAAATGATTCCTGAGTCGTTCAGAGAGGGTTTCGCCGATATCAACAAAATATTTGTCGCCTCAATTTTGAGGCTTGACAAAGAAGTAGGCCGGTCACTTAATTTTCCAGGTGCAATTAATCGGGGCACTAACGGCGTGGCTGATCCAGCAGCAAATCGAGTCGCTGTTTTGTTGCTGTTATCACTAGTGGTGGTCAAATAATAGTGCCACTTAAATTCACCTTCCTGAAACGCTCTAAAATTGGTGAACCAATAATTATTTAAAATCCAGGAATAAAGGTGCGGCTGTTCGACTTGTGCTTCGTACTGCCATTTGCCCAAATTTATATCGCCAAATTGAACCAGGGGAATTTCCTTGCTGCCCCAAATGATTTGGCTGTTATCATTGCGAATGGAAACAAAATTTTGAACCGTCTGCCAATCCGAGGCTGACCCCGGCAATTGGTTCACACCGGGCGTAACTATTCCTCCTTGAGCCTCATAAAAGATTTTCCCATTTGGGATGTCAAAGGGGAAGGCGACATAAAGCGCCTCGGCCTCAGTTATTCTTTGTTTGCGAATTTTGTAGTTCAACTCAATTCTTTTTTCCACATTGAACAGCCTGATTTCCGCATCAACTCCGCCCGGATCACAGCCGGGCAGATTAGCCGTAAATCGAATGCTTTTCCACAGCGCCGTGTTTTCCATTTTTTCCAGCTTAACATGGCTCACGGTTTGGCGATCGAAACCATTGGGCGAAAAATCCCTTCCTTGCTTCAGTTGTTCGTAAATCATCTGCCCGAATTGCCATTGACAATTAGCAGCGACCAGTTCTCGATTTAATTGTTTATCGACTAAGCTGGTAATCGCCGCGCGATTGTTGTCGAACTTCATTTTATAAAATTTATTTTCGATTTCAGTTGCCTCTTGCTGAAGCGAAACTAATTCTTGCTGCGTCTCTGTGGCGGCAATAATTTTTAGCATTTTGTAGCCCATGGCTGGCACATCTTGTACCCAGATTGCCCAGTAGCTGCCTTCGCTGCGGTTGCGCAGTAATTGCGCTGGCATAACATCTTTGCTCTCCACATCGATGATTTGATAGGGCACATTTAGCGGCAAAAATTGATGATCGATAAAAACTTCCACCAGTCCGCTGCGCTGCCAATTCAGCGTATTAAAGACAGCCAGAGTGGGAACTTCGCAGCGCGGCAAAAACGATTGCAGCAAGCCTAACGCTTCTTCCCGCAGTAATCCCTCTTTTTTAACTGCTTCCCAGGCGTAGGACGACTTTTCGCCCCACTGCACCAGGCTGTTTTCCGCCAATGGATCGCTGATACTTTCTGCTGCGCCAAAGGTGTGTTCATCATAAAACAATAATTCATCCTGGACCGCTGCTACATTTGCCAATGTTTTGGTTGAAATTTGCGCACCCAATAATTTCGCCAAGGCAAACAAATTCTGATCGATTTGGATCGCCTGATGGATACGGCGCGCCTCCGCTGTTTCTTGGGCGGCTGAGCCAAAACCATCGGTCCACCAATCGGGCCAGGCAGCGCGGTAGACTGGCAATTTGGCAGCATGATTTTTTTCAATGAAAGATAAAAATTCTTTCGCCGTAGCGATGCGTAATTTTGGCGATACATATTTTTCATTCCAGGCTTGCACTAATTCGCAGGCGCTGGTAGAAGGAGGAGAATTGTCGGTGTGATAACCAGAAAATTCGACAGCAATTCGGTCAAAAGGATAGCCTCTTTCTTCCAGCGAGGTGAGATATTCAAAAAGCTGCGGCTCGAATTTGTCCAGCTTGCCTTCATGAATTCTGAAAAAATTTCCATAATGATAGTGGTCACTGCGAAACGCCAGTACCCGTTTTCCCGAAGGCGATTCCCACCAAAACAGCGTGGGCTTATCAAACGGCAAGATCGATCGTGTTTTGTTGATGCCCATCGTCACATATTTCACTCCCATATCGCTGAAATAATCAACCAGGCACCAGGCGATGCCGTTGACATCGTTCTGCATGGCCGTCTGAACCGGTATGCCGACTTGTTCACATTCTCGAATTGGCTGCAACGAAGCGACCAGCGCGTCTTCGGTAGCAATTTCCGACATATTCAAAAACATGCCGGTAACCTCCATGCGGCCTTCTGCAACTCGTTTTTTCAGACGCTCGATTTGTTGTTCAGGACGACGCCGTAAATATTCGCGCACTGGCCAGCTCACTTCGCATGTCCAGCGGAATTGCGCATCGTCGGGATAGTTATCGGTCAAATCACAATAATCCAGCGCCGTGTCGATAAAACGCAAATGCTCCGGCAAAATTTCTGTCTGCGGTCTGGTGTAGCCAATATCAGTGTGCACATGTTGAACAAAATAGACCTGCCAATAGCGAGGACGGTCTATCTCGATACCTTCGAATTTTTTGGTGAACTTTTCTGCCATTAACGTAATATCAACCGTTCCAGCTTTTTGAATGACGGGAACATTCAGATTAAAATGGAATTCACCAAGAGGAATCTCTCTAAATTGAGTGGTAACTGGTTTTTGCCAATCAGCTTTTGAAATCAGGCACGTGACATTTTTTAATCCGCCAGATAATATTTCGCCAGCGATTATCTGTTTGTCACCATCTTTGGTTTTGGCAACCAAGGGGAGCGATTGAAAATTAGCAGAAATGACATTACCTGCCAGAGGCGATTTTAAGCTCAACGATGCAGAAACTCCTGGCACTCCTTTTCCAGCCAAATCAGTGATTGAAGCGCTCATACCCCAATCGCCACCGCCCTGGTCAACTTTAATGAGCAAATAATTTTCTCCCTTTTTTAATTCAGCTGTTACCTTATCCTCACCAATTTCCAAAGACCTTCCAAGGTGAAAATCATGAATTTTGTTGCCGTTCAACCAGAGGCGAACGCCATCATCGCTGCCAATATTCAGGCGAACCGTTTGGCTTTTCACTGAATTAAGCTGGCAAAAAGCATACGCCACTGCTGGCGTGTTTTTGTCATTCTTAAAAATTTTTACATAATCCAAAACGCCATTTTCATCGCTGAAAGCAGCTTTCCACAACAAGGTTCTTCCGTCTTCGATCTGGACAATTTCGTCCTGTTGTGGTTTTGCCTGTGCTTCGCTACCAGAAGATAACAAATAATCTTTGAAATAACCAAAGCATCCTTCGCCATGACCTCCAGCATTACCATTGGGAAACGGGCCTGCCACCAGCCACAGCGGGATGGTGCCATTGTCGCGCAAGGGAAATTTTTCAGTTATTGTTGCTTGAACAATCATAGGAACAAAAAATAAAATAGCAAATAATCTTTTCATCGGACACCTCACATTATTTAAGATTGGTTATAAAAACTTAAGCCGTGTCTCGTAAGGGTAGGCATTGTGCCTGCCCCCGCCGTTCTTGCCCATATTGTCGCTTGCCCTTTGCTGTTTATCACCTATTTTTAAATAACCGCCTTTGGATAACCATATTTTTTGGCGACCATATTTTTGGGGCAATCACAAGGGTTGCCTCTTCGATTTAAAAAATGTAACCAATCACAGGATGTATCTAGAAGCCGTTGAAACGGCTTCGGACATGTT
>CAZNDR010000102.1:0-10847 GCA_964571835.1 uncultured Cytophagia bacterium
GATTTGATCAACCATAAAAGTTCCTTATGAGGAAAGTCTTTTCACGAAGTCTGATCAAATGGTGTTGTCGGGGGCAATATATAAAATAGAAAGTTCAATGTCAAGAGAA
Organism: uncultured Cytophagia bacterium; assembly: GCA_964571835.1. GTDB lineage: Bacteria > Zhuqueibacterota > Zhuqueibacteria > Thermofontimicrobiales > Thermofontimicrobiaceae > CAZNDR01. The sequence goes on from CAZNDR010000102.1 coordinate 110, forward strand.
AATTTCGTTTCTTCAGCAAAGAATTGCCAGATAAATTTTCTAGAAAGGCATGCGAGAAATGTTTACGAATATTTGCAGCTATAGCTCGTCTGTCCTTTATCATTTATTAGATTTCTTGAAATATTGGAGCGTGAGTTTGTCTTGCTGCAGCCCGTCCTGTTCTATAAAAGGCTAATTAAATCAAGGAAATTGACATTCGCGCCAAAAATGATCTAAAATTTTAATTGACTAAAATGAACTAAAGCTAAAAATGACTAAAAATAAATTTGCAGTTTTTCGATTTAATCATATCCGTACTCTTGCAACAAGGCTTCCTTTTGCCGCCATTTCTCTCTCACCTTGACGAACAATTCCAGATAAACCGGTCTGCCAATAAATTGTTCAATCTCTTCTCTTGCCTGCAAACCGATTTTTTTCAGCGCCGCGCCTTTTTTGCCGATCAAAATTCCTTTTTGAGAATTTTTTTCCACCACAATATTGGCGCGGATGAAATCTTTTTTCCCGGCTCTTTCTTTGAATTCCTCAACAACAACAGTTGTTGAATAGGGAATCTCCTTACCATAATTAAGAAATATTTTTTCCCGGATAATCTCAGCGACAAAGAACCTTTCCGGATGTTCGGTAATCACATCATCAGGATAAAGTGCCGGCCCTGCAGGCAAACTCTGCAGTAACTCATTCTTCAACTCCTCAAGCCCTTCTTTTTTTAAAGCAGAAATAGGAAAGATTTTATTTAATTTGTAACTCGAAACATACATTTCCATGATAGGTAACAGCTTGTTCTTTTCGATAGTGTCAATTTTATTGATAACCAACAAAATCGGTTTCTGCGTCTTCTGCAAACTAATCAACACCTTTTCAACCAGCTCAGCAACGCGTTCAACTGGCTCAACCATCATTAGCAAAATATCAGCTTCGGCCATGGCGCGCTGAGCTGCTTTGACCATTTTATCCTGCAATTTATAGCGCGGCTCCAACAGACCCGGCGTATCTAAAAAAATCATCTGGCAATTTTTTTCATTCAAAATACCAAGAATCCTGTGTCGTGTCGTTTGCGGCTTGGCCGTGACAATGGATAGTTTTTGTCCCAGCAGCGCATTCATCAAGGTGGATTTCCCGACATTCGGCTTGCCAATAAGAGCGATATATCCGGCTTTATGAGCGCTTTGAAAATTTGGCTCTGTCAATCTTTTCTCCTGCCGCTTTTTATTAGCGTTGTATTTCCTTTTGCCAGCCAGACTCAAAGGCTCAAAGGTACACAAAAACGATTTTTTAGTTTGCTAATTTTCAAAACTACCTTTTTTTTAGGAGAGCGCCTGGCTCGGCTGTTTAAATTTTCTTTTCTTACGCTCCACCTCACTGAGTCTCAGTGGCAAATAAACCGTTGCTAATTTTTTGGTTTGCCCATAAAATGCTAATACAACTTCACCAATTGAGTTTCTTGGTAATAATGCTCCAGAATCTTGGCATAGCCAAATCCCTTCATCGCCATCACCGTCGCTCCCACCTGGCACAAACCAACGCCGTGTCCCCAGCCGGCACCTTTCAAAATAAATCGGCTCACTTTTCCCTGTTCATCGATTTCTTTCTTCACATAAAAACACGAACTGTACAAATGACTCTTCGACAGCACACGCCGGATTTCCAGTTCCTTGCCGATCTTCAATTTTTTCTTTGAGCCAATCAATTCCAGATAAATAATACGTCCCGAATCGCCTCGTTGAAGTGGAACAATATCTAATAGCTCTCCGATATCTTCACCGGTTTTTTCTTTGATTAAAACTTCCAATTCCCGACGCTCATAACTCACTTCCCAGCGAAACAAATTTTTCGTGGCATACAAATTAGCTAATTTGGCTGGCAAGGGATAAAGCTGGGTATTACAAAAAACCGGCAGGTAAGTATCTATTAATTTTTTAGCTTTTTCTTCCGTGTTAGCCGGGTAATCGATTTTTTCTGTGCTATCAATTCCAGATACCATGTAAGGTATTTTTCGGTTCTCCCACACATCGTGATACGCCTCCATGATGCCACCACAAATTTTGGAATAGCGCGCATCACATATTTCATCGCCAAACAAAATTACCTCTCCCCATGTATTTTCTACTGCCTGTCGCGATGGTTGCTGTTCTCGCTTTTTACCATGATAACATTGACAATGATCATCAGAACACAGGTGAAAATTGGTATTGTAATGGTGCTTCCCCATGGTTGCCAACACCGTGCTGCGCGCTGCGATGGTCTGCGCCTCCAGCAAAGCCAAAGGACAATCGGCCGTCATTTCCGATGAATTGACGCTGATCAAATAGCTTTCCAGGTCGATTTCATTGATAACGACCAGTTTGCCTTGATTATTGAAGCCAACTTCAATTATCCCCCGATAATCCAAATCTTCATATTTCTGCCAATGAAACTGGATGCCGATGACAACATCTGTGATCGTGATGAGGGTCGATTTTTCATTTTTCTCAGGGATGATTCTTGCCATTGAGCCAATAACGTGCCCATTAAGCGCTATGACGCCACTTGCCGGCTTGACCATATTTTCGATTATGACAAATTCTCCTGGATCAGCTTGAGCATTTTTGAATGCCAGCGCTTCAGCGTAGGTTGGAAAATTGCCCACTGCAACCCAAATCTCCCGGTTATCAAGGAAACGATTTTTGAGCTGCGCCGTAACTCCCACCGCCCTTAGTTCCACGTGTAATCCCTGATCAAGAAAAGGTTGCGCCACCTGTTCGGCTTTTTCGAGTTGTTTTTCAATGCCCGCCCGGACTTGATAGCACAACTCAGCAGGAGTGCCCGATTGAATGGTCAATAGATATTTTCGATTTGGCAAACCGGTTAATTTTTTTTCGCCCTTTTCATTCCGCAGAGAAAATGGCGCATTACATAAAAACTCTACTTGATCTGCTGATTGAAGCACGCCAATTCGAATGTTCGGCACGTCAATTAAATTTGTCATTTCTGGTTCCCTGTAATTTTCATACAATAAATTTTGATCAATTCAGAGTTGCTTCCTTGATAATGATGATAAAAATTACTCCCACCGAAATCAACTTCTCACAGAAAAAAAATTTAAATTTTTCCGTGGCATTTTCTTGCTGTGGGAAGAATAAAGTAGCTGTTCAATTTGCTAAAATTAGATTGCCAAAATTTTGCTCATCTTTCACTTGTTGCAGCAGAAATATTTTTTTCTAAATTCACAATAGAAAAAAACAGTTTAAAGCCAACCATCGTTATGAAAAAAGCAATAACCATCAACGGAATATAAATATTAGCCTGATAAAAAAACAATGCGCTGCTTTCTCTGGTGAGATTTATAAAGACGATTGACAAGCCATTGTTGATAAAATGGACAATCATCGAGGGAATTATGCTGTCGCTTTTCCACGCCAACAGTCCGAGAAAAAAGCCAAAAAAAGTTATCTGCACCAGCCACCAGGGATTAAGATGGATCATACCAAAAATTGCTGAGGTAATGATAATAGCTCTGGAGACATCAAACTCTTTTTCAAACGTTTTTTGTACAAAACCGCGAAATAACATCTCTTCAAAAACGCCGGCAAACAGCACAGCAGAAACCACGATGATGATAAAATCAGCAGGTGAATTAATCAAAAAGCTTTCTGACATTTGTTTCTGCAATAATTCCGGCATGGGCAAAAATAGTTGAAATAGCCGATCCAAGCCGTCTGCTAAAATGGAAATACCGCAGCCGATTACCAGGCTGAGCAAAATTAGTCTGGCATTGACGCTTTGCAGCCGGAACAGCTTTTTCAGGTCATACTTTCCTAAAACCACATAAATCAGCGCCGGGACGATAATCAAGCCTTCGAGCAAAAACAGCCCAGTTTTAGCGCCGATCAGAAATCCGATCAGGCTAATTGCCATAACAAAACCAATTGTAAAAAATAAGACGAAAATAATATGATGCAGCGGAGGGGATTCGCTAACATGTTTCTCTATTTCCATTATTATCTGCCTCAAACAAAATCGATAATTTTTATCCCAATGATAGTTTCAAGCGAAGGTGACTTATCAGTACCGCTCCTGCCGCAGCGACATTCAGTGATTCTGCCAGCCCAAATGCCGGGATACAGATGGTCGTATCGACCAACTGGAGAGTCGGCTGGCTAATGCCGCGGTTTTCATTGCCCAGGATAAGCGCTACTGGCTTTTTGAAGTCAATCTTAAGATAGGGCGTCTTCGCAGCAACGTCGGCGGCAAAAATATGGTATCCCCTTTTTTTTATTTCTGACAGAAAAAGATCCAGCTTGACATTTTCAATGATAGGCAAATGAAAAATCGATCCCATGGTCGCGCGCAGCACTTTGGAATTGTACAGATCGACATTCCCTTGGCTCAGGATGACTGCCTGAACGCCAAACCAATCGCAGGTGCGAATAAGCGCGCCTACATTGCCCGGATCCTGCCCGGCATCAACCAGCACCATAAAATCCGGTTCGCTGGCCAAGAGGGATTCCTCAGCAATTTGCCGTTGCCGAACAACGCAGAAAACACCCTGCGCATGGATGGTATCGGATAAAGCCTTTGCCTCGGTAGCGCTAATCTCAAAAATTTCGCACCCTTTTTTCTGAGCCAATTCGATGAGTGTTGAGATATTCTCCCTATCAGCAGGTGAATGGAAGAGCAGTGTTTCCACAACAAAATCCGAAGTTAGCGCCTCGTGACAACTTCGCCACCCTTCAACTAGAAAAAGTTTCGTTAGCCAACGTCTTTTTTTCTTTTTGAGCCAGGAGAATTTTTTTAAGCGAGCTTTGGAGAGCATGTGAATTGAAGCTACTGATTTCTTTCGAGCAAAATTTAAATATGGTCCATCATTTCCAGAATGAGTTGTTGACATCGTTTGTGATAGCGTTCCGGCACAAAGATTTGAGCCGACGCACCGGGCGTGCTAACTGTTTTTGTGCCTAACGTGCTGCTCAAATCATCTGATTTAATAAAACACGGAATGCCCTTCTTGTCAAGTACTTCTTTCACCATCTCGGCATATAAATTGCCCGGCAAATCTCTCAAGGGTAGCCAATTTACCTCCTGCATTTCTGCTTCGACCGGCAATTCGGCAACCAGCTTTTCGCCGCAATCCGAGCAGACAGTAAAGCCAGGCAAATATTCACATTTACATTGGGGGCAATAAGGCATGAAATTTTCTCTCGTTAATAATGGTTAATTTGTTTCAAAATATCTTTCTTCTTCCTGCTCGATAACGCCCATGACTTCGCGCGGTGTTTTGGACTTCAACAATTTGGCTCGAAATTCCTTGCGGTGCATCAAGCGCGAAATTCGGCTCAATGCCTTTAAATGCGGACCAGTTTTATCCGGCGGTCCTACCAATAAAAAGATCAATCTCACCGGCTTGTTATCGATGGAATGAAAATCAACATCATGATCGGTGATTCCCAACGATGCCACAATATCTTTTACACCTTCAGCTTTTCCATGGGGAATAGCAACGTGATAACCGACGCCAGTGCTCATCACTTTTTCGCGATCCAAAATTGCCTGCAAAATTTTTTCTCGATTGCCAATCTTTTTCTTGTCATATAAATGGTCGACCATCTCTTCAATTATGTCTTCTTTTTCTGTACTTTTTAAAGGTATGATGACCAGTTCATCCGACATTATTTCACTCAATTTCATAAGTGTATCCTCCAAAAACCTGCGCTGTCAATTTATCGACAATTTTCTAAATTGCAGCCCATTTTCTGGTTTATGGTTTTATTCCCAAACCAACTTCATTAATAATTCGCCTTCATTAGAAAAATATGCACGTCCTATTCAACCTAGCACATCCTAAAGTGACGATATGCAATTTGTGGTCAGAGCTGGTTAAAAATCCAATGGGATCAGGACAGCTCTACCAGCAAAACACTTATCACAGCAAAGATTTTTTTATAACCGCCAGATCCCAATCAACTATTTGCTACATGATAAATGAGCTGACAGCTCAAGAAAATTCTCATCACAGTTTATAACCGAATCGCCGCAGCAAATCCTTTCTTTCCCTGATGTCTTCATCAGTTTCAATGCCCAGAGTTTTCATGCCATCGATAACACCTAAAATGCCGCGCCCCAGATCCGACTCGACTACGATAACTTCCACAGGATTAGCGGTGGCACAATAAACGCGGCACACTTCAGGCACGTTTTTAATTGCCCTGAGCACATTGATGGGAAAGGCATCTGTAATGAAAATACAAAAGGTGTGCCCAGCGCTCAATTGACGAGCATTTTTTCGAGCTAAATTGATGAGTTGGTCATCGTTTCCTGACCAACGCACCAATCGCTTTTCAGAAGCCTCACAAAAGGCAACACCAAACTTGATCTGCGGCACTGAATTTACCAGCGCTTCATGAATATCTTCGACAGTCTTGATGAAATGCGCATGCCCGAGTATAAAATTAAAATTATTGGGATTGTCGATTTTTATTAACATCAACTCCATAACTAACCTCTAAATTGTTTAAAACACAAAAAAGCCACCGCCAAAATTTATTGAGCCGCTAAAGGTAATGAATTTGCGCATTGAAGTCAAGCATTTTGTTAAAAAATTAGCGCTGCATTTTTCAAGGTAAATTACCTGTTATTGTTTGCAATGCTGATGTCTGAACAGCTTTAGCAATAATTCAGCTTCCGCGGCGACCTCATCAGCTTTGAAAAATTCATAAGACGAATTTTCTATCTGCCAGGTAAATAAGTTTTTTGGTCCTCAGACAAAGCAAAAACCTCTTGCATTTTACAATAATTTATTGTACCATAATTTCCTTGAATTCACCATTCCAGGCTGCTCAATTTAAAAGCAGAAAATTTTTGCCAGTAGCATGAAAAGAAAGTTTTTTATTCTACCTGATAAAATTATTTTCCGACCTCTGAGAGTTCCAAATTGGCTCGTTTTATATACGCTGGTTTTCACTTCTCTCATTGCGGCACAACCCATCGATACAAATTTTTCGACATGTATTGACGGTGAAAGCCTGACTTATAACATGGAATATCTGAAGATGCCAGTCGCCCGATGGAATTTCTCTCTGTATTTTTCGCCAACTGATTCGTTATTTCATGCCACAGTTTATGCGCATTCCACTGCTCTGGCTTCTCGATTGTTCAAGTTGGACAATAGCTATTACACCAGCTTTGCCTCAGCCGATTTTTTGCCACGCCAAGCAAAAAAGACAATTAACCAAAAAAATATTCAGCACGAAGTGGTTATCCATTTTGACCTGCGACAACATCTTGCTAGGCTAAACGATTCCCTTGCCTATTCGATTCCTTACCCTTGCTTCGATTATTTTTCCATGCTTTACTTCGTCCGATCGCGACACTGGGAAATAGGAGATACGCTGCAATTTTATCTTGATTCAGAATTTTTGATTTCTTCAGTAAAGGCTATGCTGTTGTCTGAGACAGAAAAATTGCACTTGCCTGTCGGGAAATTTGAAGCAATAAAAATTAGCCTAAAAATGAGCCAGTTTGCCGGTGAACAACGGCCGTGGAAAACAGATCTGTTGACCAACCGTTTAGCTAAACCGGGATCAGAGATGATTATTTTTTTGAGTGATGATGAGAGACATATACCGCTAAAAATCACTTATACTCAATCTTTGACCAATACCACTATTACCCTCACTTCGTATTCGCGGAGTAGCCATTAGTGAAAGCAATTTTTATTCTGGCACTACTGTTGTCGCCGTTTTTTCACACTGTACTGGCACTATTCCTCAGAAAAGGTCTCAGCCGCTCTTATCTCAAAAAGCCAAATAATTTGGTACCGGTTTCGGTAGTCGTTGCGGTGCGAAATGAAGCAGCTCATATTAAACGGTGTTTAATCTCACTGGATCAGTTGGATTACCCGGCTCATTTATTAGAAATTTTTATCATCAACGATAGATCAACGGATGAAACTCATCAGATCATTTCCGACTTCATTAGAAAAAAACCTCATTTTTTTTATCTGGTCAATCAAAACAAAAATAGCCAACTGTCTGGTAAAGCCAATGCGGTATCAGCAGCGATCGAAAAAAGTCATGGCGAGGTAATTTTCATCACCGACGCTGATTGTGAAGTACCAAAGACCTGGATCAAAGAAATGATTCCTTATTTTCAGAATGAAGTGGGAATTGCTGCTGGCTTCACCCGTTTGGCCCATACTAATGGTCTGTTATCTAACCTGCAATCTTTGGACTGGGCCTATTTGCTGACCGTTGCTGCGGGTTCCATCGGATTAGGTTTCCCGCTCACTTCGATTGGCAACAATTTTGCCATTCGCCGACAGGTTTACCAGGCAGTAGGTGGATACCAAGGCGTCGGTTTCAGTGTGGCTGAAGATTTTGCCCTGTTGCAGGCGGTGGCAAAAATTACCAATTGGAAAATAATCGCGCCAGTCTGTTCAGAAAATATTGTCAGCAGTATGCCTGTCAATAATTTGTGGGCTTTTTTTAAGCAACGCAAGCGATGGGCTATTGGCGGCAGAACAGTTCATTGGTTTGGCAAATTGTTAATTGTAACCAGCTTTTTTACCCAAACCTCAATTCTGTTACTTCTGCTATTGGGCAATTTTTTAATAGCAGCAGCTGCCTTATTGATAACATTAGCTGGCGATCTAATTTTGCTTTTCCCCATCTTAAAAAAGGCAAATCGGTTGAACGATTTACTTTTGCTGCCAGTCTACAAAATTTTTTCTTTTTTTTACATGGCTATCTTATCGATAATTTTGCTGATCAATCCGACCGTCGAATGGAAAGGTGAAAAATATTTTCGTTGAAACCGATTTTATGTAATTATTATGTCACCTATCGCTGCAATATGTCTTGCCAATTTTGTGACATAGGCAAAAAGTTCGCCAAAACTGGACAGCCCGACTGCAAGCTTGAAGATGTCTTGACCAATTTGCCACAATTAAAAGCGGCAGGGATAAAATTTATAGACTTCACTGGCGGCGAACCTCTGCTGCATCAGTTTGTGCCCGACATGCTTCATGCAGCCAAAAAGCTAAACCTGCGTACTTCTATCACTACCAATTGCCTGCTCTATCCAGAGCGAGCGATGGAATTAAAAGGGCTGATTGATCTACTTCATTTTTCTCTAGACTCTTTGAACGAAGCTGAAAATGACACCATCCGCGGCAAAGGTGCTTTTTCAGCCGCAACAGAAAGCCTCTACCTTGCCAAACAACTTGGCGAACGCCCTGACCTGTTGTTTACCGCTACGCCAGATAATTATAAAGCCATCGTGGAATTGGCACAATTCGCTCAGGAACAAAAAACGATGCTGCTCGTTAATCCTATCTTTAAATACACCTGGCAAAAGAAAATTGATGCCCAAATTTTGGATTATCTCGAGCAATTTCAGAAACTGCCTTACATGTATCAGAATCGGGCACTGCACCAGCTAATTCGTAACGGTGGGAATAATCAGCAAAAGCCACGCTGTCGGGCGGTATCCTCGACCATCGTCGTTTCGCCAGCCAATGAAGTGCTTTTCCCTTGCTTTCATTTTCAGCAATTAGCTCTGCCGCTTAAAAATAATTGGCAGCAAATCAGAAAATCTCCACTGGTGAAGTTGTACAAAAAAAGGCAGGGCACTTTTTCCTTTTGCGCCAACTGCACTATAAATTGTTATTTTGATCCGTCTTTCTTTTATAAGTTAGATCGCTATTTCTGGCTGAGTCTCTTGTCAAAACTAAAATACGGCTACGATAAATACCTACGTTCAAAAAAATTGATCCAATAGGTGGAATATTTTTGAAACTTAAAATTGACCTACATTGTCATACTTCTTTTGATTTAATTGAGGAAAAGGTCTGCGGACGAAAGGGATTAATTCATCCCAAAGAGCTTATCGATGCAGCAATAGCAAAAAAATTTGATGCTATTTCGATCACCCATCATGGCATCCTGTTCCATAACGAACCAATTGAGCGTTATGCTAAAAGCAAAGGGCTGCTATTGATTCCGGGAGTGGAATCCTATATCGATCAAAAACACATCTTATTGATTAACTTTTCCAGTATTAAAAATATCCATCGTTATGAAGATTTATGCAGAGCTAAAAATGATAGTGGCCTGATTGTCGCACCCCATCCCTTCTACATGACGGCTCAATGTATTGGGAGAAATTTAATTCGCCATATTGATTGTTTTGATGCGATCGAAAGTTCACATTTTTACTTTTCTATTTTCAATCCTAATAAGAAGGCGCAGCGGGTAGCCCGCCACTTTAATCTGCCTGTATTGGCAATTCTGACACCCATCTCAAATTTCAGTTTGGCACAACCTATTCCTTAGTCGAGGCAGAAGAAAAAAGCATTCCCGCTATCATTAAAGCTATTAAACAAGGCAAGGTGGAATGTGTCTCACATCCGCTTCAATTAAAGCTATTTGTCAAAGGCTTGTTCTGGTCATTAGGCGAGATCCCGATCACCTTAAAACAATTAGTCTTTCGATTGGCTGAGGCAATTTGATATCAAAATCTCCGGGTCAAAAAAAGTTGTTCAATTTTTTGGCTGCACCATAATTGTAATTTATTTTGTCCAACTGTTAAAAATTCATTTACAATTTCTGCCATTTCAGGTGTCCGAAGATAGCCATAGGATTTATGAGGATTTTTTTCGCCATTAATTTCATAATTATTGTAGACAATTTTATCGACCGGTCGAATCTTGTTTGAATTTTCTAAATAATCATCACCTAAATTATAATTGACGGACACCCTGTCC
>CAZNDR010000103.1:0-10732 GCA_964571835.1 uncultured Cytophagia bacterium
GCTTTGCGGTTCATTTTATCCCACCACTACCGGTTGTTCTATCGCAATTTCTTCTCCAAGAGGACAACAGGTTTTAGCTTCTCCTCCCGGACAGGGTAAAGAATTATAATTGGGATTGCTGCATCTCCAGCGATTGACATCCAGACATTTCCAATCTCCTGGACAAGAAGGATAAATATCTCCTCCTTTTTTCCCGGCAGGGCTTTCCCATGCATAATTCCCTTTTCTAGAATCTAATTCAATACATTTTATCTTTATTTCTGATGCCCAATCCTTTAATTAATTTAACCTTGTTTGAAGGAATCCCCAATTTAACTAATGCTTCTTTCACTTTTTGTGCGCGATCTAAAGATAATTCATCATTACTTTTATATTTACTATTTTCGACCAACGGCGTAGCATCGGTATAGCCATTAATATTAATTAACTGATATGAAGCATTCAGGAATGTCAGTTTTTCTAACTCTGCTTTTAAATAATTTTTTATGCCTTCGTTGAGATTAGCGTTTCCTAATTCAAAGTTATTTAGTTCAATGATGAAAGCAGCAGAATCTGTTGTTGAAGAGGACAGCTTTTCATCAGGCTTAATTGTGCTTTCATTTTCATTATCTTCGGGCAATTCTCTGACCTTTACAATATTAGAGTAGAAAAAAACATCTCCTGAATCTAAAGCCACAATCGCACTACCGGCAATTTCAACTTCTGGTAAGGATGCTATTTTGACATCGGGAAGCTCTTTTTTTGAAATAAATACTCTATTATTCTTATTTGCATCCTTGTTAAACTGAATACAGACCCCCCAATCTGTACATACATCTTTTATCTTCTCAAGACTCTTTCGCTTCATTGAAATAAATGCTAATTGGTAATTTTTTTGACAGAATTCTTTTCTGGACCAGAAGGTGGGATCAGATGTTAAATTTGTCGTATCGTAGCCTGTATTGGCAGATTCGAGCTTTTGTAGAATAAGTTTTTCTAAGAAATCGCCATCCATGATTCCAAATACTTTCGATTTATTAAGCCAGCGCAATGAATCGACATACTCATGATAACTGCCATAATAAATAGGCTTTGAGGTATCATTTAAATTTAGCTCTTCAAATTCTCGAACTTCTGGTTGTAAAGTCCGATTTCGGTCCCAACGATATCCAAAATAGCGGCTATTTTTTAGATCGACAAAATGAATCCTCATGTTTTCAGGCTTAATATTATTAACATAAGTTTTTTGCTTATCGAACAAAGCAATCAATAAAATATCACCGGCAGAATCTGGCACCATATTAATAGGAAAATTATTTAGCGTTAAATTTTTAGGATCCATAATGAATCCCATGTTTTCTTTAATAAATTTTATGTCAGTGACGTCCCCATAGACAATATCGGGTTCTCGTTCGAGACTATAAACTCTTGTTTCGTACAATTCGCGAGCGACAATTTCGGATTCTAAAGGGTAAATGTTTTCTTCTGTAGGATAAGTTATGGCATCATTCATTTTCTCATCATTGTAAATATAAGCTTGACCTACAAGCTTTTTTATTTTTGGTTTTATCATCCCAACTTGATAGGTTACTCCAAATCCTATATTCCAGCTTTTGGGCTTACTAATGGTAGCTTCGGTTAAATAAGATTTTATCCAGGGATCTGACCAAAATGCTGGACCTGTAAAGATTTCAGCAGATAAGGAGCCTTTAATTTGGAAACGCCCTCCAAAATAGATCATTGATCCAGCTCCAGAACTCTTGCCTCTTTCTTCTTCCACAAAGTTTCTTTGCAAGCTAATGTAGGGATTAATAGCCGGGAAGGGGTACAAAACATCGCCAAAAAGACGAATATCTAGTCCAAAACCATAGATCGAGCCATATTCTGGCTTATAAGCGCCCATTTGAACGGGTTGATTTTCAATCGCTTTGTCATTCGTCATTGTTCTGGCATCTGTGCCCAACATAACATTTATCCCAAACGACATCTCATTGAATAGACGGATTGGAAGGGTAAATTTGCCCGTCATTGTTTGGTAAATTGGTGAATACAATAGAGACGTTTCCAATCCAGAAAATAGCGGCGAACCCGCCCAGGTGTAATTGACATCTCTATGATATGCCACAGCACCGCTTAGAAAATAATCACTCAAGGACTTTTCTCCAAAACCTCGCCAATAGGCTAGCCCTCCTTTAATATCCAAACTGATTGATCGCCGATAGACAAAAAATCGATTGCCAGCAAACATATACATAGCTCCGCCATTTTTTGTGGTCTCAGGATCGATCCACATTTGTGAAATTCCTAAAAATGGATTAAAAAGCGTCTCTTCTGAGAAATAATCAAAATCAAGCGCCCAACCAAGATTAGTATTTATTTTGTCATCAATTTTGCTTGCATCGGCAACTCCTTTTCCTAAGATTCCTTTAATTGAGCCGCTGATTTTATCACTAAAACTAAATGAATAGAGCGGCACAACAGCATTTAAAGTGTTAGTTGGATATTGAAATTCAAGCCCCGTGTACCAATGTCCTAAGTATAGTTTTTTGCCCCAATCCCAATAAGAATAAATTCCCTTCAATTTTAGACTTTTTTCTTGATGCTCTTGGGCTAACTCCATTTCTCGAGTCAAAAACCATTTGTGCAGACCAGAGATGCTACGACACGAAGTTTTTATTAATGAGCTGTCAGTTCTCAAATTGTACTTGGTTACCGAATCAGATATTGCCTTCTTGTATGCATAAAATGATTTGTGCTGCGGCAAATTTTGAGCTAGAACGCCTCCAAGCCCCCATAATGCGACGATTAAAAACAGCAAAAACTTTTTCATAGACTTCCTCCTCACTAGTTTTAAAATTAATAAAATATTTGTTACTTAACTAAATCGTAATTTCAGTCTTCCCTCCTCTTAAAATTATTAATAATGCGAATGATTTTTAAAATAAAAGTAATTTTATTTTTCAAATAGTTAGGATATCGCCCAATTCCGAAACCAATGATGTTCGATTTTCTGTGTCCTTGATTTTCAGTGGCTAATTTTCAATTAGTCATTCCTATTGACCACTGAAAGCTTAAGCTGAGAATCTTTTTTTTGATATTTTCTTTCTAACTTATTTGTTAAATTATTATAATGACTTTTAATTTTGATGCAAAAGAGATGCAGGATTTTGAACAAAAAAATACTATGCTCTTATCTTTTTTATTTTACGAGAATTAAATTGCCTTCACCTTGTTTTTTATGAACCATTGTGCCTGCGATTGAACACAACCCTATTTTTTTCCAGCAAGAAATTCGCTGATTTCAACTTCATTTCTGCATTTATGCTTATCAGGCGGCTAATTGATTTTATAAAATTAACAGATAGCAATGAGTCTGGCCCGCATGTTGCAGCACAAAAGACAGCTCAAAGATTATCAAAAAATAACGCATCATTGGATTTTGCATCATAGGAGTTCATCAATGTCTGAGCTTTTAATTACAATTTTTTTTCTTTTTTTCTTGGTACGAATTGCCGCTACACTGATTTTAGAAGGGAAAAAAAATAAATAGTTGCCAAGCATTAATTTTTTTAGCTTCTTAGCGCAGCGAAATTTTAGTTCTCCAAATGGTTATGACTTTTAATTTGGTTTATCAATAAATTCATCCTGCTTAGCTATATAAGCAAGCAGAAAAATATTTTATTCGCGGACAAAAAATAACAACTCTTGCGTTCTCAATGAGATGTGAATGCAAATTTTTTCAATGCTTGTTTTGTTTTCTCACGATAGGATATTACGAGTTTGCAATCTTCCCCATAACCTGTGGAAAAAGCAGCATAAATAGCTCCATTGCGGAGCTCCTCGCTTCCCCAGCTAATTATTGGTTCAATATAAATTCCCTCTAAATTAACCCGGTGAATGCCGCATCTATCCGTTATAAGAAGGAATGCATCGCGATTGATGTGTTGATTTTGTTGGTTAAGTTGTATTCCCGTACTATCTTCTTCAATTGTTATTCGAGTAGGGAAAATAAAATTTGCCGTATCGCCTTCTTCATTGCTATCAAAACTAAATTTGCCAAATTGACGAAGGTACAATCCTTGAGAATTGAAGACAACAATCCGGTGATTTGCCCAATCAGCGACATAAATATCCCCTTTAGAAGTTACAGCAATCCCTTCAGGAGAGTTCAAAGAATCCTGGCCGTTAAATTTATGGATAAAGTCTGACGCAGCAGAAAAATCCGTTGAGCCTTCATTTAATTTGAGAATACAATTTCTTTTTGCGCTAACAATGAGAAAACATTTTTGAGATGGTAGAAAGACGTAGTCCCGACAATCAAGCAAATCTAACTTTTGCTTCACTTGAGAAGACATTCTTTTTTCACTCCTAGCAATAAATATTATGTTACTGTCTATTGTGTCCAGATCGCAAATCTGCTCCGACTCAGCATCAGGAATCGCCTTGACCTTCTTTGTTAAATAGCGGTATTTTATTTCCTGATCGAATGGATAACCCCGGAATTTGTGGCGCTCAAAATGAGGATAATAGTTGTCGGCGTTTATTTTTATTGTATGGCTTGAATTCCATATAACTCTTTCTTTTATATAAATATTGTTTGTGGGGTCTAGTGGAATATTATCGAATCGAACAATTGGATTGATATTGTCTGGTAATACGTTCAAACATAGACCAGAAAATTCAATTCCTTTTTTGTCGTTGATGCCTGAATTAAAATCGGTAAATACTCGCTGAGCAAAATATGAACCATTGAGAACATGCTGAGAGGGATAAATTGAGAGATGTGGTAAAAGATACTTTTTCATAAAATCTTTTGCCATCTTTATTTGTTCATCAAGAAAATACCGCCGGTCGCTGAGCTGCTCTAAATATATACCATCAGGAAGGGTCGCGCAGGGAAAGCTCAGATCGTTTAATGTCATTTGTCGATTGCCTATTAAAAAACCATTTGATAGGTCTATATCAGCACATCCAGGACATTCGGCCCTTGCATCTTGATAGAAGCTAGCAGCTTCAGCAATATTTCTGGTTTTTTGAATAACAGCAGCAAAACAAGAATTAGCTCTATTATCCTGCATCCTTCGATAAGCTACTCCAAGGTAATAGAGCGCACGAACATTGCCACTACTAGCAACAATTTCTTCTAATCGTTGCATTGCGATAGAGTAATCTATTTCATCTTCCGGTACATAGGTTTGCATATTGATTTTACATATTGCTGATAGGTACCTTCCTTCCTCAATATAATTATCTGTCAGCGGGCTTAAATCATTTATGATACCTTCCAATTCATCAACAATTCTACTATTATGCATCATCGTGGTAAAAATAAGATAACGGGCGATTTGCCTGTAAAATCTATACTCATTTCCCTTTATGTACCCCAAGGCATTTAAATTATCCAGCACAGCAATTGTTCTTTTTGCAAGTTTTAAACGCTCCTGGCCAGTAGAACATGCTGCTTGTCTTAAATAATACCTTGGCAAATCTTGATTTGTGGCTATCTGATCAAACTGCATATGCAAATCATTTAAAACCATAGCCCATAATTTATTTCTTTCTTCTGCTACTGCCTCATTCAGCGGAGTAAATTGACTAATATCAGCCATCAAATCGTGTACGTTACCAACTGCTCCTGAATAAGCAATCTGAAAACCTTTTACTTTAGCATCTTCTTTTAAAGCACTATTGCTCCAACAAAGTTGACTGTTGAAATAGGTATTTAGCAAATCGTGGCGCTGGTCGTTTATGTGTAAATCTGCAAGCTGGTCCCTTCCAAGCAGCGATTGGCAAATTGCTTGCCAATAGGCTCCTTCTTCTAGGCCGGATTGAAAAAAGCCACCATTGCTGCTAGCGAGTTGATGAAAAATCTGAGCTGCTAAATTACAGTCCCAAAAGTCGATCGCTGCGAGGTAGAACTCTCTTTCATGAGGTATAGAAATTTGGGCCGCGGAATTTACTGCCCTTTCTTTATCAATAGCGCCAATAAAATACCGCCAAATATTAACTAATCCTCTAAAATAGTTGTATTGCGTTTCTTGTTGATTGCCAAGAACATCAAGTGCCTGGTTGAGTTTGGCCTCAGAATTATTAAAATCCGGCGGATCAAGTGTTAGCATCAGCTTGCCCCACTCCAAATAGATCTCCGCTTTTTTTAGTTTGATACATCTTTCGAATTGGTTTCTATCGTACAACAGCTCCCCGCTCGTGACTTGGGCCACATTGATAGAATCAAGACGAGCTAATGCCGATCGGAGGTATTGCTCAATTTCAGATATTTGCTGTTGAGATAGTTCTCTAATTCGAAGATGATCGAACTTTTCGATTGTCGCCAGTCGTAGATTGACCTCTGCTAGTAAATATAGCGAACACGCTCGCAAAGTTTGTATTTGTTCGTTATTGCTAATAGGGGGTTGGTTCAGGCTTTCCAAACAATTTGTTAGGTAACCTCGCACGTCCTCAAATTGGCCTGGAGTGCATATCTCTGCCAGCCTAAAGTAACACCAGGCTTGCTTATAATTGGCAAAATAACGCTGTGGAATTTGAAGCAGCCCAGTATTAATTGCATCTCTAAAGAGATTAATGGCGTAGTTGAAATATAAACGTTGATTTACTACATTGTTAAAAGCCAAATTATAGCAGGCTTCACCCAAATAATAATAAGCAAGGCCACGATGGGCGGCATTTTCGGGAGCATTTATCCAATTTTGAAGCTCGCCATTAATAGCAATATTATTTGCCGCTAAGGTAAAAAATGTGTCCCATTCACCGCTGTTGAAGGTTTGCATTAAAACAGTATCGTCCCAATTATTTTGAGCAAATGAATCAAGGCAGTTTATCATTGAAACAGATAAGGTCAATAAAATTGTAACCATCAAACGGACTTGTTTTTGTAAACCGAGCATCTTAACTCCTCATCTTTTTTAATAAGAAAAGACTTTCTGAAACATGAATGATTAATATCTAATAATATTTACTATAGTCCATGTTTCAAAGTTAGTGTATATAATAAAGCAGGCCATTTCTAATGTCTACAAATTCGTCTCCTGCTATTGGCTTTAGATCCGTAGTGTAATTAATTGGGACACTTGCTGATTGATAATTAATTGTGTATTCAATAGTTCCAGTTTTAAATGGTGTAAAACGCCAGGATCTAATAGCCTGTCTAGCTTCTGCCAAAAACGTTCCTGAGCCTGAAAAGTCCGTTATAAAGCTATTGCCTCTGGTGTCTACCCTAATTTTTATATGGACTGACGTAGATACCACTTCTCCACCTCTGTTCCTAAACGTACTAATTGGAATTGGAATTGTGCTACTATCAAGTATAATTTTAAATTCTTTAGTTTTTATTTTAGGGCCAACAAGCACAATGCGGCTTGTGCCAGGTCTAGCAGTAATTTCTTCCTGCAAGGTAGGATTTTCAAATTTCGGACCTTCGCTCGTTTTTCCATCAGTCACCAATTCAAGGCATAAAATAGCAGCGCATATCACGACTGCCGCTATTAGAGCGCATAATGCTCTTAGAATTCGTTTGTAAAGTGTGTCGAGTGCTATTGATCGTTTAGACATCAATTTGTCCTAAGGTTTATTGCCATTGCTTGGCAGCTTACTCCGTTTATGATTATGGTCTCATACCCGATGTCAGTTGCGTTTGTAACATCATCCCAGCTTCCTCCAACACAGCCATAATCGATATAATAAATTGGATTGCCTTGCTCATCTTGAGTCATCAATTTAATAATATGAAGAAGTTTGCCATATTGAAAACCATCCGGGCAGCGTACTAGAATATAATAATTAACTAACTCATCATTTCTCATATTATTACTGGCGGCAGCAGACTGCTTAAAATCGTTTATTTGCGTCTTCAATCCATCCCAATCTAAGGGAGCTATATTATTAATTTCTGTTCGGTATAACGCTGTTCTATTGGGAGCACCATCAAGTTGCGCACCATACTTTGCTTTTAGCTGTTTGACAATATTACGCCATACGTGCTCGTCAATCCAAATATACCTATTGTCATCGATAACCTGAAGAAGAATCTGAGCCTCTCCCTCTATGTTCTCTGGTGTTTGCATGACGACAGTTTGATAATTTTTTGTCTTAGCTGTCATGACTTGAGTTACCAGAAAAAAAAGCAACAGCAAAAAAACCATATCAAAAAGCGGAATGAGTGGCAATTTTCTATTTGCCTCGACACGTCTCTCAAAAGCCATAAAAATCCTCCTTTATTGAATATTTATGGTTCGAAATGCTAGGTTGGCAATTGCGTTCCTGCTACAAGCCGTCATGATTAGGTTAATCCATGCAAAGGGAGTGCTCTTGATTGCCCAAATTTCGATTTCATTTACATCTGCTCCCCTTTCAGACAAATAATTAGCATATCTATTAATATTGTCTGCAAGCATTTGGCATGCCAAAGCCGATTCGCTGGCCATATCAGCATATAAGCGGTTTTCCCTTGACTGCAATAGAGATTGATCATAGTCTAGCCACGAATCGAAAACAGCATGCCAGTGATTTTGGTTCTGGTTATCCTGATCTATATCTATTGAGATGCGGTACGGCCACAATATAAATAATGAATCTGGTGGTGATTCCTCTGGTGCATTTCTTTTGCTATCTATAATGATGGTCAAAGTTCGCAATTTATTTTTATCCGTAACTGGTCTACCGCCCATTTCTGGATATTTCTCATCACTTAGAGACTTAGGCCCCTCACCTTGTATTCCGCCTGTAATGACCAAAAAGAAAAGAAGGAGAAGAAAAATTATATCGATTAGGCTTACTGGTTCGCCATCTTTATTTTCTTCAACTCGCTTGAAAGCCATGATTCTATCCTTTAATTTTTAGTTCATCATTTAAATTTTTTCTGTGATGGTTAAACAAATTTCTTCCCATTTAGAATAGATCCAGTCCAATTTTCGTTTATACCAAAAATAGAAGAGCGTTAACAAAATTCCGACAATTAGCCCGAAAATGGTTGTCCATAGCGCTTCGTTTATGTTTGGTCCCAGCATTTTTATAACCTCAGGAACTTGCATGGTCCCTCCTACTGCTTTATCCCCCAGCCTCTTAAAAGCATCAGAAATACCAGTTACCGTCCCAAAAAGTCCAGCTAGCGGAGCAATTGATGCAAAGTTCCATAGCCATTCAATTTTGGTGGCGTTTTTTAGTTGCTCCAATTCCGCTGCTGCTCGGTTCTCAATGGCTCTATCTACTTCAGCTGAAGCCTTTTGCCAACGAAAACCATTGATTTTGAGATTGTCTAATCCGGAAGATAATAATCTCAATATTTGGTAGCCTTCTGCACTGCTGTTGAACACGCGTTTAGGGCTTTCCTTGGAGAATATTCTTCTAATCATGTTTCCCATCCAGGAGACTAATTTTAATGACAGGGGGAGATTGAGACTCTTTTCAATGTCGGCAATTTGACTTTGAATTTCATCAACTGTTCCAAATCCCTTTGTCTTCCACAGCGCTACATTTTTTTTTCGTAATTCATCTTCTGAAACGATCGTAGAAGCAGAGAGATAGAACTCTCTTTCCTCTGTTGGTACCTTATTATATTCACTTTCACTTTTTATTAATGTGGTATCAGTGATCAGTGCCTTTATGCTGTCAAGCAAAGCTTTATAATCGTCACGCATCAAATTGTTGTACCTATTCTCAAAACCAATCTTGGCAATTGGATTCCAAGCAGATTTAAGAGGAAATAATTGCGATAGATGAGTCCTGTACCATGCTAAACAAAGAATGAAAATACCGCTCCAGAAGCAAAACCGGATTATGCAAAAGGCCAGTTTTCCCCCCCAACTTGAATTGTCATCTGCTTTTTTAGCATTCCAAAGAAAGGACAATGATCCTGGCCCCATTCGTGCATCATCAGGAGTATTACGAAACAAAAGATATTGAAAACCAGGCGGTGAAAGAATCCACCCAATCGCCTCAAATCGCCTAAGAGTATACTCAGTTCCTGCACCGAAATATTCTGTTTCCTTAGTTGCTTTGCCAGTCAATATTGTTGCCGTATCGGAGAGCGCATTTAATAAATTATCGGCGTGTTGTCTAAGACTAAAGGTACATTTGACAGCAAAACAATATTCCCTTTGAGCACTGACAATACCCGTTCTTACGGAATTACTCGTTGGTCTCGATGGTTCCATCGGCCTTTGACTATTCTTTTCCCAAAAATAAAATTCATAATTCTGGCTCGCAAGTTGTTCATTAGAAACAAGGTTATGACACCTTTGTTCATCATTCCATTTATAAAGCTGCCAGCTTGCTTCATAGCTTACCTGTTTCGGATAGCCAAACCAGTTGTTTTGAATGTAGACTGCCTTAATGTCTGTAAAAAACACCTTATAGCTGGCCTGAGCGAATCCTGTGCAGGAAAAAAAAGTTAACCAAGAAATGGATAATAAGCTGCATTTTGCTAAGAATCGAAAAGCAGAAATCATTGTCTCCCTCCATCATTTATAAATCGTTTTTCACTTGGTAATGAGCAAATAATAATATGTTTGAACCAAAAGAATTCTTGAGATAATACAAGGATCGTTTTATCTATTGTTTTCCTGTTTTAATTTTTTAACTAAACGATCGACTTCTTCTTCAGCTTGTGCTACTTTCTGTAAATTCGGATAAAACCTCCCCACCTTAGCAAACGCATTTAAAGCCTTTTCCTCGTCACCGAGTTTAAGATAACATTCCCCAATAAAATACTGAGCATCATCGGCAATGTTATGGATGT
>CAZNDR010000104.1:0-2486 GCA_964571835.1 uncultured Cytophagia bacterium
CCTTTAGCTTTATCTTGAAAATATCCGGCATAAGCGGAACGAACATCTTCAACCGAAATGAATGCGTTGGGATCTAGCGAAACAACCAGCTTGATCAAATCGCTTACCTTTTTGCGTGGAACGACCGAATAAAGAATGTTCACTAAATTGCGCGCACCTGTTCCCTTGATTGTAGTGACGCCATAGCCTTCGTTTCTCAGTTCAGTGGGCAGAATTTGCAGCGGGCTGGAAGAGATAATTTGTACTATTTGCAATCCAAGCGCCAACTTGGATTCGATGAGGATGCCCATATAATTGCCAGCGGCAAAGCCCAAACCATAAGCCAGGTAACAGACAAAATTGGTTAAATTCTGCATGACTTGTGTAATTGCTGCCAACCAGATGATGATCTCGAAAAAGCCGAGTATGGGTGCAATGATTTTATTGCCTCGCGCCAGCAAAATGATGCGGACGGTCCCTATGGAAACGTCAATCACTCTGGCGATAAAAATGAGGCTGGGAATTAAGGCATAGTTCAGTAAAGAATCGTTCATGCTCCACCATTTAAATTTTCACTTGTGAATAGCTAGCTTCAATCGTGGCAATTTTTTTCAAATATAAAAAATACTGCCTTGAAAATCAACTATTAATTCGCCTTTAAATTTTGTGGGGCAAATTTGTCGGGCAAAAGAATTGTTGCTTTTGAATAAATTTTTTTTTATTATAAAAACCAAGTAGTGAAGCTCAAGAGGTGGTTAACAAAAAAACGATCTTTTTTGTGGAGGAAGTTGATGAAGCCTATTATCGATCTTCGCAGCGATACGGTTACTAAGCCCACTTCAGCCATGCGGCAGGTAATGGCAGCGGCAGAAGTAGGTGATGATGTCTTTGGAGATGACCCAACTGTAAATAAGCTTCAAGAGAAAGTGGCTGAGCTGCTCGGTAAAGAAGCCGCCCTATTTGTCCCGTCCGGCACCATGGCAAATTTAATCGCCATTTTAGCGCACACCAATCCGGGCGATGAAGTTATCATGGAAAAAGAATCTCACACTTTTAACTATGAGGCGGGAGGCGCAGCCGCCTTAGCTGGGATTCAAATTAATCCCTTACCCGGTGACCGAGGCATTTTAGAAAGAGAACAAATCGAAGCTGCGATCCGAATGCCCAATGTCCATGTTCCGCCGACTTCATTAATTTGCCTGGAAAATACCCATAATCGCGGCGGCGGTGCTATTTACCCGCTAGAAAAAATAAAAGCCATTTCACAATTGGCAAAGGAGCGGCAGTTAAAAATGCACCTCGACGGGGCTCGCCTTTTTAATGCTAGCGTTGCTAGCGGCATTAGCGCAGATGAATATGCGAAATTTTTTGATTCAGTGATGTTTTGTTTTTCAAAAGGTTTGGGCGCTCCGATTGGTTCGATTATCGTCGGTAGCAAACAATTCATTAATAAAGCCCACCGCTATCGAAAAATGCTCGGTGGCGGTATGCGGCAAGTTGGAATTTTAGCCGCAGCAGCCAATTATGCGCTGGATAATAACATCGACAGATTAGCTGTAGATCATGCGCACGCCAAAATGTTGGCAACAGAACTGGCAAAGATAAAAGGCTTCAATGTTCAAGCGGAGCACGTGGAAACAAACATTATTGTCTTTGATGTCCGAGAATCTGGCTATTCCGTTGATGAAGTCCTTCAAAAATTGCGCGACAACGGAATCCTTTTTATCGCTTTTGGACCTACACTAATTCGCGGCGTGACGAGTCTGGAAGTCTCAAGGGAGGATATAGAAAGGACGATAGCGGTCCTGCATGAGATTTTTGGCTAATTCTTCTCACCAAGTTTCTGCTCTTATACGGTGCTGCCATAAGGCACGCGTAATAAGACATAGAGAAATAAACACATCAACAGGGAGATTGAAAGATTGCTAAGTAATTCACTGAATTTTGATGTTTCTTATTTTTTTTGCCAGCAAATGCGACCAAACCAATCGTTAGGCGATTCCGCCGATTTGAGGTTTGCATAAAATTTCTTTCTACTATTTAGTATACTATTTCAAAATTTGATGTAGGGATTGTTTGAATGATAGCGAAGCTTAGAAATCGCTGAAGCGAATATTTTTGATTTGCAGCCAATTGCTATCACCCCGCCGAAGCGGAGTGCTCTTACCAATATAAACTGCGCTTGAAACAGCTCACCACTTCAGCTTAGTGAAAATTAAATAAAACGACAAATTAAACACTGCTTCAGCAGTGTTAATGGTGCTTGATCGTTCTACATTTTGGCAATTGAATTCTACCAGAATTTATGAAAAGATGTACTTAGCGAAAGAGCATAACCAACAAATATACCATATAAGTTATCATCAGCCAAATGAGACTGACAAAAATGGCCAGATAAAGAATGGGGACAAAAACAAAAACATATTTGGAAACAAGCTGAATAATCGCCTCTGAGTTTTTTAGAATTGGATTAACTATCAAGCTAATCAAAACGATGATGACAAATA
>CAZNDR010000104.1:2496-10708 GCA_964571835.1 uncultured Cytophagia bacterium
ATAATATGGCAATTGGCTGCCAAAAATTATCAAAATCTGAGCCAGAAGGTGAAATGTGATTGGCAATGCCGAACATTAAAAAAAGAAATAGGTACAATTTCCATCCACCCAGCATTTCGGGAGAAAAGATGTGTTCAAAAAGATAAACAAAAAATTTTACATGCGCCTTTATTACCGAGACATAAGTATTCCATTCATCTAATTTGTCGAGGCTCAAATAATAGAGTTGTGGCACGTCAGGGGCGAAAAGTGAAAAATCAGGGAACAGGAAGGTGCTGACTAAATAAATTACCGCTGCGCTGCCGAAAAAGGGCGCGATGGCAATAATCGTATTGCCGAAGACTGCCTGATACAGATCATCTTCTTTAAAGGTATGAACGAGGTAGCCTAGCGCTCCAGTCTTTTTATCAGGTTTGAACAGTTTTAAATCGACAATGTCGTGGTTGGCGATCACTGCCGCCACATAATGACTCAATTCATGAATGGGCGTGCCAATCCAGGCAGTTACGAGCAGTGCCCTCCAGCCACCAATGTCGAGCAAACGTTTGTTTTGTTCTCGGGACAGAAGATTTAGTACGAAGCAGGCAGCAAAAATGGGGAAAAAAAGGCTGAACAAAATTTTAACCGTGAGCAAAATAGAATTGAAAAGGTAGCCAAGAATTAAAATAATCGAATGTCGAATATCAGCCATTTTAAAAATAGTTATTAATTCTGCAAGTAAAGACAATAATTTTTTTATTTTGAAGTGGCATATCTGGCAAATGGCGCATTTTTGAATAACTCTAATATCGTATTGTCAGAGTGTTTTATCAGGTCAAAGTGATTGAGGGTATAATTATAGTGAAATTGCTGATGCTTTTAATTTACAAGAAAAATTACTGTTGTCACATGACAATACTGTGTTCGTTACAGGGATGACTTCAGGGCGACCAAGCGCTATTTTTGCTAATCAGTCATGAGAAAAAAGTAATCTAAAAATCTGTTTAATTTTCCTTACTCGCTTTAAAAAATGATTATGTGAATCTCTTACCGCTGTCCAATTTTTTCTTTGAACTCAGCTTCAGAAAGAATAGTGACGCCAAGTTGTTTCGCCTTGTCTGCTTTGGAACCGGCGTTTTTTCCCACCACCACGAAAGCGGTACTTTTGCTGACTGATGATGAAGCTCTGCCTCCTTTCGATCGTACCAATTCTTCAGCTTCATGGCGGCTAAACAACTCCAATGTACCAGTAAAGACGAAGGTTTTGCCAGTTAAAGAATTATCTTGAGTAACTTCTTCTCGCTTAATTACCACTCCGGCTTGCAGCAGACGATCGATATTTTCCAGATTTTTAGGCTCATTAAAGAATTGAAAGATGCTTTGCGCGCTCTGCGGACCAATTTCATGAATGGTTAATAATTCATCATAGCTGGCTTGTTTTAATTGTTCTAAAGCACAAAAATGTTTAGCTAATAAATTAGCCGCATGCTCGCCGACAAAGCGAATGCCCAGTGCATAAATAAATCGACCAAGGCTGATTGATTTACTTTTTGCCAAAGCATCCATAATATTCTGAGCCGATTTTTCCGCCATTCGTTCCAGATTGCTCCATTGTTCTTTTGTAAGATAGTAAAGATCTGCTGAACTTTTTGCCAGCCCACTGTCCACCAGTTGATCCACTAATTTATCGCCCAAGCCTTCGATGTCCATGGCAGTCCGACTGGCAAAATGACGGATTTGCTGTTTCACCTGTGCCGGGCAGGAGAGATTTTGACAGCGAAAGGCAACTTCGCCAGGCAGTCGGATGACATGGCCACCGCAGACCGGACAGGAAGTGGGCAGCAAATACTTTTTTTCATTACCCACGCGTCGATTTTCGATGACTTTTACTATTTCTGGAATAACATCACCGGCTCGTTGCACCACCACCCAGTCGCCGATGCGAATATCTTTTTTGTCAATTTCATCCTGATTGTGCAAAGTCGCTCGGCTCACCTCGACGCCGCCGATGTTGACCGGCTTCATCACCGCCACTGGCGTCAATGTGCCTGTTCTACCCACTTGAGCAATAATATCGACGATTTGAGTGGTTTCCTGACGGGCAGGGAATTTATAAGCAATCGCCCAGCGGGGGCTTCGGGTTTTCATGCCAATCCGCGACCTCAGACCAAAATCATTGACCTTAATGACCATGCCATCGATTTCTAAAGGAAGCAGCTCACGTTGGGTCAACAGCTCACGGTAAAAAGCAAAAACATCATTCAGTGAGGGGCACAGTCGGCGTAATGGCGAGACCTTTAATCCCCATTTCATTATGGTGTCCAGAAATTGCCAATGGCTGGCAAATTTATATCCGCTGATGTGCCCACTGCTGTGGAAGAATAGTTCAAGCGGACGCGAGGCGGTTATTTTTGGATCAAGTTGCCGCAGCGAACCGGCAGCGGCATTTCTCGGGTTGGCAAATAGCGGCTCGCCCGCCTGCTCCCGTTGGCGATTCAATTCGCGGAAATCTTTGTTGCTGAAAACAACTTCCCCGCGTACTTCCAGCCGTTCTGGGACAGGAATCTCTTTGTCCAATAATTTTAGCGGTACCGATTTGATAGTTTTCAGGTTTGGCGTAACATTCTCTCCGACCTGTCCGTCACCTCGGGTCGAACCGACAGTAAAAAAGCCGTTCACATAAACCAGTTCCACTGCCAGTCCATCAAATTTAGGTTCGGCTACATATTCAATTCGATCCTGAGGTAGCAACAATTTTTTTAGTCGGTCTTCAAATTCACAGATTTCCGATTCATTAAAGCCGTTATCCAGGCTGACCATGGGAAGAGTGTGCTCGACAGTTTCAAAAGCAGCCAGCGGTCGGGCGCCCACGCGTTGAGTAGGTGAATCGGCTGTAATTAACTCAGGATTTTGGATTTCCAGATTTTGCAATTCACGCATTAAACGATCGTATTCAGCATCAGAAACCTGCGGATCATCAAGGACATAATAGCGGTAATTGTGATAGTTAATTAATTCTCGGAGTTGATTTATTCTGAGCTGAAGGTCAACTTTAGACATCAATTTGCTCCTATCTTTATTAAATTCCAATAGCCAGCCACCAAATTCCAGGTCAGCTTCACATTTTAAGTATCAATGCGGGCGACTTTTTGGCGCACACCGTTCGAATGGAAAAGTTTGAGATTGGAAATTTATTTGGTTATTGGAAATTGGAAATTCACCTTTAGCCTTTGATTCCGCCCAGCGGTTTCAGTTTTGCCACTTGTTTAGAAATTCCAGCTCCGACTACTGCTGCCACTACGTCGGAAACATCTTTGTACGCCTCTGGCATTTCTTCATCCATGGTGGCTCGGCTTGAAGCAAGAACATAAATGTCCTGATGAGCTAATTCTTCTTTGATCGATCTTCCTTGGGCGGCTTTTTTGGCCTGATTTCGGCTCATAATTCTGCCGGCGCCATGACAGGTGGAACCAAAAGTTTGCGCCATGGCTTCGTCTGTCCCGATTAATACGTATGAAGCTCGTCCCATGTCACCCGGAATCAAAACCGGTTGTCCGATGTCGCGATAAATTTCCGGCAATTCTTTTGCTCCCGGACCAAAAGCGCGAGTGGCACCCTTGCGATGAACGCAGCACTTTATCTTTTTTCCATCGATCACATGAGTTTCTATCTTGGCGATATTGTGTGCCACCTCATAAACGAGGCTTAATTTGACATCTTTAGGACTTATGCCCAAGGCACGCATGAAAGCTTCCTGAACCCAGAAGGAGATGATCTGCCGGTTGGCAAAGGCAAAATTAACGCCGCTCACCATAGCAGCAAAATACTCCTGTCCTTCTGGCGAATTGATCGGTGCGCAACAGAGCTGTCGATCTGGCAAATCGATGCCATATTTTTCCGAGGCTTTGATCATGGTGCGAATGGAGTCGTCGCAAATCTGATGTCCCAAGCCGCGCGAGCCAGTGTGAATAGTGATGGTGACTTGCCCTTCGAACAATCCTAACCGTTGCGCTAAATGATGATCAAAAATTTTTTCGATGTACTGCACTTCTACAAAATGGTTGCCAGAGCCGAGCGTGCCCAGTTGCGGACGTCCTCGTTTTTTGGCTCGATCACTCACTGCAGCTGGATCAGCCCCTTCCATTTCACCGTGCTCTTCTATTTTTTCCAAATCCTCTGCCTCGCCGAAACCATTTTCCACGGCCCAGCGTGCGCCCCGTTTCATCACTTGATCCAATTGGTCGTCGGTAACTGTTAATTTCCCAGTCGAACCCACTCCAGTGGGAATATAATTAAATAGCCGTTGAATGATATGTCGCCTCTTCTCCTGAATATCAGCTTTGGACAATCCTGTTTTGAGCAGACGCACACCGCAGTTGATATCATAACCCACGCCCCCAGGCGAAATAATCCCGCTGTTCATGTCAAACGCCGCTACTCCACCAATAGGAAAACCATAACCCCAATGGATATCAGGCATGGCAAAAGAATGCTTCAAAATCCCTGGTAATTGTGCTACGTTTTGTACTTGTTCGGCAGCATTATCTTCATGAATGTTGGTTAGCATCTTTTCTGAAGCATAAATTCTGCCTGGCACGTTCATTTTATTTTCTTGGGGAATTTCCCACAAAAAATTATTTATTTTTTTAATTTTTATCTCGCTCATTGGCGCACCTATTTTTGGTAAATCAACAAAAGCAAATGTCGCAGCCAGAACAAAATACGGCATTGTAGTAGCATTTGCAATCTGCCAATCACTCCCTTAAATGTCAAAAACAATTTTCGTTTCCCATTTTTTCCCTTTTTCAACAATTTCCAGATCGTGAAAAGTCACCGCCTTAATTTCATTTTTAATTTTGTGCTGAAAGGGATTAAATTTTTCTCCCAGCACAGTGGCTGTCAACTCTGTGTCTGTCAATCGCTGAATTTCAAATTTACTAAAAAGAAGCGATTCGGTGATAAAGAGATAGTTTAGTTCAGAAAGCCAGTTGACCAGCAATTCTTCTTTGTCGATGCCACTGATATCGATGGTTTCCGATAATTCATTTTTGCTGAAGTCACCTTCAATCATAATATCAAACAAAGCAAACCCAGCATTGATGAATAAATCTTTTTTCGTGTCACCGAAGACCTTAATTCTGATGTCTCCCACGTGCTCTAATTGAATATACCTCTTAGAGGCAGTTGAGGGGCACATAAAATTTTCCTTTCCTTTTTGGATGCAATTGATTTATTTGGTAAAAGATAAAGAAAATATTGAAAAATTGCAATAAATATCCTTTATCCGGCTGAAAAATTTTTCGTTCCTATCAAAGCGGCCAAATCGATAGAGTTTGCCGTAAAACGCGGGCTAAACTTCAGCTATGCTCAACACAACTGTGCGGAAATGGCACCCTGAGTCCCAAGAAATTAGGAAGAGGTGACGCCCTTTATTGCCAATGCCACAATAGTAGTGGCAAAACCGACGATTGGTCATGCACTCAAAGCAATGGGCAGTGTTTTTTACCAGTTTATTGCTCTCAGAAGCTCGCTTCTAAAATTCCTTAAGCCCCTAAAACTATAGCACAATTGCCTAAATGACGAGTTGGTTGGCTATTTCACCCGTCTGCTCAAAAATGGTCTCGCTCAACCTGGTCGAAACAAAATTGCGTACCCCTCGTACTGGTATTTAAATTTTTACTACCATAAAACTGGCGAAGCCAATTACCCGCTGGCGCAAATATATTTTTCCTTATTATTTTATTCCAAGATGACTAAACTGGACCAAGCTGATGATAAGGTGGTGGAGGAAAGCTGCAAAGTTAATGGCTAAAGTGACATCGGAGCGGCCAAACGCGAAGAAAATGCTGGCGCTTTTTGCTTTTACTTTCGCCGGCGATAGTCTCTATTCTCAGGACATCACCTTTGCTTGTCTCACGCTGGATCAGGGATTGTCGCAAAGCACAGTTACTTCAATAGTGCAAGATGACGATGGCTACATGTGGATCGGAACGATTGATGGATTAAACAAATTTGATGGCCACAACTTTACGGTTTATAAAAATGATCCGACAGATTCCAGTTCCTTAGCCGATAATATTATCATGTCCTTGTGCAAATGTCCCAAAAGGACTGTCTGGATTGGCACGTTATCGCGTGGATTGTGCAGTTACGATTTAAGAACTGGCAAATTTAAAAATCACCCCCTCGAAGCGGTTTATTATGAATCGCGACATTATCAGCAAGTCATAGCTACCATTCCTTTTAGTTTTTCGTTTTTAGCACCCAACTCGATAAAAGCATTAGTTAGTGATCGAAAAGGAAATCTATGGATTGGCACTTTTGGCGGAGGCTTATATCGGTTCGATTCTCAAACTGAGCGATATGTTCATTTTCCCTATAATAAAGACAACACAGATGGCTTGGCTTATTATATCATGTCCATTTGTGAAACGGTTAGCGATAAAAATAGCACGCTTTGGTTAGGCACTTACGGCGGCGGGCTGGTAAAGTACGAGCCTGCTACTGGTTTTACCTTTTTGGGTACAAAAAATGGTTTGTACGAAAACCGGATCATGGCGGTTTATGCAGATACTTTAGCAGGCCGGCCCATCCTCTGGCTGGCTACTTTTGGCGGTGGATTGCTTCAATTTGACATCAAACAAAATAAGTTCAGCCGTTTTAAAAACATCCCCGGAAACAAAAGCAGCCTTAGCTCTAATTTTGTTTTGTCATTAAAACGAGATCGGTTCGGAGACCTCTGGGTTGGAACCTTCGACGCTGGATTAAGCAAGTTTGATCTTCAGCAAAATAAATTTAATTGCTATCAGCATGATCCGACCAATGTGAATTCTCTGGGTAGCAATGAGGTGTTATCGATCTATGAAGATCGATCTGGCGTCATCTGGATTGGCACTAATTTTGGTTATGGCATCAATCGCTTTAGCCGGGGGAAAAATCTATTCCGCCATTATTTTCATGATCCAACTAGCCAGAACTGCCTCAGCGAAAATGTCGTGTTTTCACTGTTTGAAGACAGCCAGGGGATTTTATGGGCCGGAACATTTCAGACTGGTCTAAATAAATTTGATCGACAGAGACAGGAATTCACCAACTATCGACATGAGACAAACAACCGTTTCTCTATTAGCGATAATCACATTCGCGCCATTTATGAAGACAGCAAAAGTCGATTGTGGATCGGAACCTTTAATGGCGGGCTCAATTGTTTTAATCGAACTAGTGAGCGCTTTGAACATTTTCGACATGATCCAGAAAATTCTAACAGCCTTGGCGCTAACCAGGTGCGGTCTATTTACGAAGATGAATTTGGTTGTCTGTGGATTGCTGTTCAAGGTGCAGGCATCGATAAATTTGAGGTTGACAAGCGCACCATTACTCATTTTCGACATGATCCCACCAATCCCAATTCCCTGAGTGATGACCGATCGTATTGCGTGACTGGCGATAAAAATGGTTTTATTTGGATTTCAACTTTTGGAGGAGGTGTTAACCTCCTTGATTTGTCAACTGAGAAATTTATCCATTTTCAGCATGATCCTCAAAACGAAAATAGCCTTTGTCATGATCGAATTTTAACCATTCACCTTGATAAACAAGAATCTGGCATCGTTTGGCTGGGAAGTTTCGGCTCGGGTATTGATAAGCTGAATTTACTCACCAACACATTTACCCATTACACAGAAAAAGTGGGTTTAGCAAACAATGTCGTTTATGGCATTTTGCCGGATGAAAATGGCAATTTGTGGTGCAGCACCAACAAAGGGATTTCCAAGTTCAATCCCAAGACAGAGACGTTCGTCAATTATGATATCACGGATGGTTTGCAGAGTAATGAATTTAACGCTGGCGCCTATTTCCGCAGCCAGAAAACCGGCGAAATGTTTTTTGGTGGCGTCAATGGTTTTAATTGTTTTTTGCCTCAAAATATTCGGGTGAATGAAATCGTGCCCAATGTCGTCATCACCTCTTTTAAAATTTTTAATACCGAAATGACAGACAGCATTGGCCCATTGCAGAATGGCGATGAAATAAAACTGCCCCACAAAGCAAACTATCTTTCTTTTGAATTTTCAGTATTGGATTATGTCAATGCTCAGAAAAATCAATTTGCTTGCCAATTGGAAGGTGTAGATGAAAAGTGGATTTATTGTGGCAACCGAAGATATATCAATTACACCAATCTGGACCCCGGCAAATACATTTTCCGGGTCAAAGGGGCAAACTGTGATGG
>CAZNDR010000105.1:0-10693 GCA_964571835.1 uncultured Cytophagia bacterium
TTTTTTTTGATATTAGGGAAGTAGCGGCAAATATTAAAACAAATCTTAAATCAAAGAGGGGGTGATGCGGCTTAAATAGTTTTTATAATTTTTTTTCACCATTTTTAATTCTCTAAAATAATTTAATAGCTAAAAGCAGAAGGAGGTGATGCGAAAAGAAAAAGTATCGTCGCTAGTTGATGGAAGTTTTTTAAAGAATCACTAAATCCCATTTAATTTGGAGGACTCTTATGTCATTGAAAAACTTTAAAACATTGTCCATAATTGCGATGGGCATAATTGTGACACTATTCTTCGCCGCGTCTTCTTATGCGGGTTTGGGAAAAATCGCTGGGAAGATAACGGATGAAGCGAATGGCGAACCATTGCCAGGAGCGCAGGTGCAAATTCTCGGCACGACGATGGGTGCTGCGGCTGATGCTCAAGGTCAATATTTTCTGTTGAACGTTCCTCCCGGAACTTACACAGTTAAAATAAGCATGATGGGATATGCCACGAAGGAGATTCAAGATGTGCGGGCACAATTAGATGTCACTACTTCCTTAGACGTTCAATTAAAGACCACTGTGCTGGAGGGAGAGACAGTATCAGTTGTAGCCGAGCGTCCCATTGTTGATAAAACCATGACGGCGACGCGCATCAATTTTTCGCCTGAAGTGATTGACAACGTTCTTCCGACAAATACGCTTAATCAAGTGCTGCAGACATCAGTAACAGCTGCTGATATGCGCGGAGCGAATAAGATTGGCGTTGGTTATTTGATTGATGGCGTCAATGTGACTGACGTTTTATGGCCAGTCGGCGGCGGCACTAATGCCTATTCCAATGTGAAGCATGATGATACCCCGGTGGGAACGGCAGTCGGCGTCTTTGAAAATCAAACAGCAGTCGGCGGCAGAAGACCAGGCTTGCCCAACACTACAGGTCAAGTCGCTATGAGTCAGGTGCAAGAAGTTGATGTGATTGCTGGTACTTTTAATGCAGAATATGCTGCCTCCGGCGGCGTCATCAATTTAGCTTCTAAAAGCGGTGGAAAAGATCTCACAGCAAAATTATTCCTCCGGTCAAGTCTAGGAGGGCTAAACCATGCAGGTCCTGATGTTTACACAGGAAAAGATCCAGCTTATTTTGGAGGTCTGTCTGCGGCTGAACAATACGAAAAAGCAGCAGCAGTCGTGAGAGCGGATACTAGTCAAGTAGAACGCGCCTCATTTTTCGATTGGACGGCTGATAAATATCCCTATGGAGATAAGCCTCGTATTAATGCTGAATTAACTGTCGGTGGTCCTCTCACGAATAACGGCGACTTTTTCTTTACCGGCTACCTGCTCAATGATAATGGCCGATTCCCTGGCGAATTCCAACGAATGCTTTCCACTTCTCTAAAATTGAATTACAATTTAACCCCAACTAACAAATTAAGCGCCATGGCAAAAATCGATGATGGTGGAAAATTATTGGGCTGGAAGAATCGACAATATACCTTTATGTATTCGTTCTTCCTTGAGGGACAGCCAGTCAATGATAAACTAAACACCATGAGCTATCTGAAGTGGACTAAGACTTTTGATGCTTCAAGCTTTTTAGAAACAACGTTGAGTTATGTAACAGCAGATCGGACTTACGGCTATGCACCGGTCAAAGATAATAACGGCAATCTGCACTTAGAGTATGATAACTATGGAGATTGGCTGGTTTTAGATACTGTCGATAAAGTAAACACCTACCTGCTTAATCTGTCGACCAGAATCTTTAACCAAGCTCCAGGAAATGATCAGTTCCATCAAATTGATGCCTGGCAAAATCAGATTCGTATTGGGCGTCCTGGGTATTTGTATGAAGACATTTCTACCAGCGTGCTGAGTGCCAAAGCTGATTTTGTCAAACAAGTGAATTTTAATCATCAATTGAAGGCTGGCGCAGAGTATAAATACGTAACGTTGGATAATCTGCAGCATGGTTCTAGTGTTGGCTATTATGCCTGGGATCAACGTTTCCCGTTTGAAACTATTATTTATAAGTTGAATCCTTGGGCTTTTGGCAGCTATATTCAAGATAGAATTGAGTATGAAGGTATTATCGTGAACGCTGGTGTGCGTTTTGACGGTTATAATATGGGCTCCCAGTTGCCTGAAAACCTATTCAAGCCAGTGTACACCGATACGCTGTCGAATACCCAGGTTTTGGGTCGCCCCAAATTAGGTCCGGATGCTAAAACCAGATTGTATGTAAGTCCGCGTCTCGGTATTTCTCATCCGATTACAGAAAATGCCGCTATGCATTATAGCTGGGGAATTTACACCACTCCTCCAGCCTATATCGATGCGTTCCGCAACTACCATGTTTTTTCCAATTCTTCATTGCCAGTTTATTACGATGCCGATCCTGATCCTGAAACAGCTACCGCCTATGAAATTGGCTTGAACGTGTCATTTGCGAGGGATTTCGGCGCTGACCTCACTGCTTATTACCGTGATACACGAAACGCTGGTTATACTGGTTATACTATTCATGTCGCTTCCGGCTCAGGTTTTGCTTTAATGAACTATCAGACCACCTGGGGATATCGTGATAGTCGCGGCATTGAATTGAATCTGTATAAACGACCTTCGCCGGAAAAATATTTTGGAGTGGTAGGAATTTCCGGACTATTGAGCTTGTCCTATTCTTATGATAAGCCTTCTTCGAATGCCAGCAGCATTTCACCATTAAGAGGCGTTAGTGACCTCTTTGCAGGTACCCAGGATGAAGCCTATGATTTTGATACGCGTTATACCTGGCCGAGCTATTCACGAGGCTTTAATTACTGGAAGGGCAAATTGACCTTGCTGTTTGAATTCCCGATGGATATTCAATTGTCAACCATAACCACCTATAATAGCGCCTGGTATTATACTCCAATTACCAGAGCGATCAATCTTCGTTATAATGAGTATGATCAAGGTGATGATTTTTTACAGACCGATATTCGTTTGACCAAGAATCTCACCTTCGGCCAATACCGAGCTGGCGTTTTTGTCGAAGCGCTTAACGTTTTTGATGCTTTGAACATTCTGGCTTTTGATACCTACAATTCGGATTGCCAGGCAAGGTATGAATTGAAAGGTGATCCATGGGGAACATTCAACCGGCCCGTTGATCAGTATGGAAATCCCTTCGCTGGCATTGCCCGTGAGCTATATGCTGGAATTGAGTTCTATTTCTAAAGCTCGTTACGGTGCCAATTAAAATCTTCATTAGATAATTTTTAAAAGTAAGGAGAAACATAATGATAAAAAACCGCATATTAATTGGGACTCTGGTATTTTTATTAGCGATGAGCCTGATGGCGACGATGTCCTATGCGAAAAAGTATCCCAAGGCGGGCATTCTCTGCTGCGGTGATCTGTGGGAAACATTCGCGCCAGATGGAATAATAAAAAGCTATTCCGAGTCTGATTTAGATGTAAAGGCGAATTTCTTAGTGATTCGTATCGGAAATATGGATCGCGCCTGGACAACGCCGACTTTTATGTACCCGGCGGGTGATAAATTTCACCTTCCTTGGGCCCAAGGTCTTCACATGATGGAATACAGCACTATTGAAAACTTCAACAATTATACAACGGATGCTGATCCGCGGGCAAAAAAATATGCTTTTGGCTTTGCCATGCCCAAAACCAAAGGATATAATCCATCTAACGCTAATGGCGATGCTGCGGGCGGGGCACCTTGGACTGATGCCAATAGGACAACACAAATCTATAACGCTGAACAGCCAACCAATCTCGGTGTTAATGTTAAAATAAAAGCTCGTGCCAATTCTCTCAATGAGGCTAATATGAATGACTGGATTGCGCTTGAACTCCAACTAACCAACACCGGTGAACAAGATATCAATTGTGATGGCGTTATGGAACGCACGGAGCATAAAATTGAAGCCTTAGCTTTAGGCGTGCGTACCGAACATATCGGCATGATCGGCAACAATGCTGCTGGCAATCGCTGGGGCAATAATTTCAGTAATACAAGAATTAGCGGCTATGATGGCACATCTGATCCTGAGAGAAATCCCTGGGACGTGCATGTTATGTTTGCTACTAATATACCAATGTCCGACGTAGATGCCACGGGCTGGGCTGCTGATCAAAAAAGAAAAGTTGGCTATCGCTATGCTGCTACCTATCCCATTTATTTTGATATCTGGAATGGGTGGACCTGGATTGCGGTAAAGCAGGGCGCCATGGAAGATGGTGCCAATGCTCCGGATAAAAAGACGATTTACGATAGTCACCCCATTGGAGAAGGAACCCAGCGTGGGTGGTTTTCATCATCGAACCGTGGTTATGGTAATGCGGGAAAATCTGCTTATGTTGACTTTTTAACTGCTACTGGAACCTGGTACGAAGATGGTGGGAGAAGCTGGTCAGGTGATGCTTTAGTGGCTGTAAAACCTGATCCAAACTGGTTTGATGCTACTCAACCTTATACACCGGGTGATCCTCTTTCTTTTGTTAATATCGTAAAACCAGAAGGACAGCGTGGACAGCCCAAGGGCGACATGAAATATCTTCGAAAATGGTTGCAGAACTGGGAAAAGAACTACCCCGGAACACCTGCGCCAGGTATTCCTGAAGCCGATCAATGGCTCGATGGCGGCACCGCTCCGACTACCCATAATTTCGATGGTGACATGATGGTTGGTATTGGGCCTTTCTCCTTAGAAGTTGGTGAGACCATGACCGCAGTTGTAGTAGAATATGCCGGCTACCGTTTGAAAGGTGCGAGAAATGCTTTAAAAGCAGCACGCTGGGCATATGAGCAAAACTGGAATATTCCTACCCCACCACCGATGCCAGATATGAAAGTACTGCCGATTCAAACTGCTGACGGACAATTTAAGAACAGAATAATTTGGGATAAGAAAGCTGAAGCAGCCAGCGATTTTGCCGGCTATAAGATTTATCGCGTGACGGCTACTCCCAAAACTGATTACCGTAAGTTTGGCACCCGCTTTTTAGATCTTTATCATCATCAAGGTCCAAATGACATCGGTATTTCGGATGATGAGCTGATTGCAAAATACTGCCAGCCTCTTAATCCAAATAATAGCGCGCCAACAGATTACAATTTAGATTGGGATCCAGGTCCGTCCGGTCCCTGGAGACTGATGGCTTATATTACCAAAGATAATTTAGCCAATATTGCCAACACTGGTTCTGAGGCAGCGACATACCCTTATGAATGGTTGGATTCAGGTGAAGAAATCCAATTCGGTCGTACCTACTGGTACTATGTTGCAGCGTTTGATAATGAAAGTGGCGAAATGGCTGGTGTGCCCTACAGCAGTCTTGAAAGTGGTAAAGATAATTACAACGGTCGTTACGGAACCTGGTATGGATGCTATTCTTGGGCTTATGCGGCAGGCGAATATCCGACCTATAGTTTGGTTGATCAAAAATTTCTCGGCGCGAACTTCGTGCTAAAGCCAGCTCGTGTCGATGTCAACGCTTTGTTGAGCGGAGAAAAAAAGATTCAAGTCAAACCGAATCCCTATAAAGTCGCCTCACCGTACGATATTGGTCAAGAACATAAAGTTCAATTCTACAACTTGACTGCAGATACGCGGATTACTATTTTGGATCTGTCTGGTCAGATTATGGAAGTGCTTGAATATGAAGGGCAGGATCCAACCGATGGTTCGGTTTTTTGGGATATGTTCACAAAAGACGGTCCTGAAGTTCCCAGTGGACTCTATATCTGGATCGCAGAATATCCGAAAGGTCAACAAAAGGGCTATTTGGCTATTATGCGATAAGCGGTGAATGTATCAAATTGATTTAATTTATCCACTTTCAAGAATTAAAACAAGGAGATTTGATCTATGAAATATAAAACAATCACCGCGCTACTCATTATCGTCATGTTAGTTGCGGTAATAAATGGCTACTCGCAGACAATGCGCAAAACAGGTATGTCTGGCGCATCGATCCTGAAGGTCGGCGTTGGCGCTAAGGCTGTTGCTATCGGCTCGGCCATAACAACAGAAACTGGCGATGTGAATCAGCTTTTTTGGAATCCGGCCGGCATATCATTAGATGCTGGGAAAACAGAAGTCACTTTTTCCTATAACAATTGGCTGGTCGATCTCAGCCACAATGCTTTTGCTGTTGCCCACAGTTTCGGAAATCTCGGTACTTTCGCCATCGGAGGTTTAATGTCTGGCGTTAGTGGTATCGAAGCGGATCGCGATTATATCTCTGGCTTGGATATTGATTACTCAGGAGGGGCAACCTTCGATTATAATGCGATGTACATCGCCTTGGGTTATGCGAAACAGTTTACTAATAAACTATCCCTGGGTATCACCACGAAATATTATCGGGAAGAAATTGATGTCGAAGCTGCTGATGCCTTTGCCTTTGATTTCGGAGCTATTTACAAAATTGGTTATCGGGACCTGGCTATTGGCGCTCGAATTCAGAACCTCGGCTCTGATATGAAATATTATTTTACCGATTTTAGCTTGCCGTTGGTTTTCAGTTTCGGCGTTTCCATGAGCATGATTCAGTCCGATTTCTTCAACCTAAAAGGTTTTGCTGATGCTACAAAGCCACTCGATGCTGAACAACTGTTGTTAGGAGGCTTACAAGCAACTCTTTATCAGAGTGTTCATCTTCGAGCCGGCTACAAATTTAATTATTCTGGGGTCCGAGATAAATTTGAAGATCGTGTTTCATACCAGAGAATTGAGGGTGTGACCCGGTCGCATTGGTATGACTCTGAAGAATATTATCGAACTGATGAGGGAGTTTCGGTCGGCGCTGGCGTCGAAATTCATTATGGCGATTATAAACTGATCGTCGACTATGCCTGGACAGCTTTCAACCTGTTGGATGATGTCAATCGTTTCTCCTTTACTTTTAAATTTTAGGAGAATCTGAACAAATACCAAACAGGATCCTCTTAATTTAATTGTGATGGGGATTCGCAAATTGAGCGTGGGCGAATCCCCATTTTATTATGTATTTTATATGGCAGACTGAACTAGGCATTGTAAATATTAGAACTGACCTGATGGTGGAACGCCGCCAAAGCAAAACTAATAAATATTAGCTATCAGCTTAGGGAAAAGCTTTTTATTTGAGGGCGATTTTTCGATGCTGAGATGTGGCGAAGCTAAATTATCAATAACTATTTAGGGATTATTTATGGTTTCTATTTTTAGCAGAATAAGATTACGAGCTTTATTGATCTCCTTGCCCCTTTTACTCAACGTCTTATTTTTTGCCTGTAGGAAAGAGGTGCTGCACGTTCACCTTGAAAAAGCTGATTTTGCCTTGAAAGTGCCTTGTGACGAAGAAACCAGTCCCTTTGGTAAAGTTAAAGCTTTAAAAATGGATAGCCAGGGCAATCTTTATATATTGGATAGTGAAAAATTATTGATCTTCAAATTCGATGCAGCAGGAAATTTTGTGAAATTATTTGGCGGCGAAGGCAGTCAGTGTGGCAAGCTGTCTTTTCCATCCGCTATGGATGTTTACAAAGATTCACTGTTGCTGGTGCATAACAAAGGCTCCATCGATTTGCTAGATCTGGAAGGAAATTGTCTGCGCTACATTTTCGTTCATGGTTTTGTTGATCTGTCTATTGCACCCAACCGAATTCTGGTCTTAAATCAAATGAATTTTGCTCTTGATGTCGGATTTTTTATTGAAACTTATGACTTGGCTGGAAGAAAATTAAATTCCTTTTCCCCGACTCGAGGAAGCAAATTGCAAAACAGAGTAGCTGATGTCGCTTTTACTGGTTTTACTTCTGATAATTTTTTAGTTTATGTACCAGCGTTTTTAGATAGTATTTATCTTTATGATTTGCAGGGAAATATTGTTAAGCAAGCAAGACGCGCTGTTGGCGTTGCCTCGACCATTGCACCGGACGAACCATTGGAATATCAAATTGAAGATATTTGTGTTGATAATAATCGAATATTCGTTTTGCGAGTTGATAAAAAAGCATCAACTGAGGAGGGAATTTATGTACGAGAAATCGATGAGTATAATGTCGATCTTGAATTAATACGGACATTTGAGCTTCCTGAAGCAGTGACGATGTCTATTGAAACCATTTCGCCATCGCCTTGGTACCATAAATTTTTAGTCAGGAATAATATCTTTATGTTTATGGTTTCCAAACCAGTCGAACATTTGCTTTCTTTTGCACCGAAGAATTAAGAGCTGTCAATTGAGGATTTTGTCTCGTGAGTGTTAAGTTTAAGAGATTCATTTTTATTATGTTGTTAATAGTGGCGCCTTTTGTTTTGTGGTTAATCGGTGAACTAGTACTTAACAAGATAACTGAAAGATTTGAACCATTAAAAACAAATAAGAAAAACCAAAGCCTTTATTTGAATCAAGATTATTTCAATGATTTTTTTCTTTATCGTCTGCCGACATTTTTAACCACTTCTGCCTCCAATCGAGTCATTCATCTGGAGAAAAAAAATCGTCTTCGGATTTTTTGTCTGGGCGCATCGACCACGGCTGGTTATCCCTATAATACCTTGCCGCAATACAATTGCCCGGCCTCATTTCCCAATTATCTAAGGGCTATTCTTCAGTATAATAAAAATCTGCCTGATTTAGAAATTTTAAATGCCGGCTGCAATGCTTTGAATAGCTATAACGTTTTGCACATTTTCAAAGATTTAAAAAAATATAATCCAGATATTATTGTCGTCTATACCGGGCATAATGAATTTTTTGGTCCCAACGAATTTGCGCTCCCTAAAGAAAAAGCCCTCTTGTATTATGACCAGAAATTCTCTGGTTTTTTGTATCATCTCAGGAGAACCTATCTTTACCAAGCAATGAGATGGTTTATCCATTTATTTGCCAGAAAATCTGAAGTCAGACATCAGGATTATTTAAGCTGGAGCAAACAGAATTATGTGAGCTACGATCATTATATCAATGAGATTGTTAAACAAAATTTCAAAAATAATCTAACCGAGTTAGCGCAGGAAGCTAAACAAAATAACATAAAACTCATTCTCTGCACACCAGTATCGAATTGGACATTTCCTCCTTTTATTTCAAAGCATAATCATGAATTAACTTCGCAAGAGAAAAGTCTTTGGGACTCTCTAACCGTACAAGCTCAGCGATATTACGATACAGAAAAATATGAACAAGCTCTCACTAGTTGGGAACAGCTCTTAACGATCGATTCGACTTATGCTGAGCTATACTATCGGCTTGGTAAGGCTTATTCAAAATTAGCCCAATATGATCATGCCTCTTATGCTTTATGGAAAGCAAAGGAATACGATGCATTACCCTTTCGAGCCAGGTCCTTTATTCCGCAGATTGTTAGAGAGGTGGCATTAGACCAAGGCTTGCTATTGATCGATCTGGAGCAGATTTTTATGCACTTGTCCGGTCAGCTCATTCCTCATGCTGGGCTTTTGTTAGAACATCTTCATCCCAATACGCTAGGCTATTATTATATGGCTTTTTTTATCGCTCAGCAAATGGTCATGAACAATTTTTTCCCCGGCATAGATAAAATTCAATATCCCGAAAAAGAAAAATGTGATGAAGTTCTACATATTTTAGATTTTGTAGTTGATCGTGTCGAATTTGATATGGCCAATGAAAGCTATTTAGAATCATTAAGTGATTTGAATCCTGAAATAAAAACCTTTTTAGCTCGAAAACAGATGCGGGCTTATGAACATGCTAGGCAGGTGGGGCAGGAAATAGCCAAAGAAATGGCCGAAGAAAAATCAAAGCAAGAGAAATAATTATGATCAATATAGCTATTTATTTATTGTTTTTTGGTTCTGGCATTTGTGGTTTGGTTTATCAGTTACTTTGGCAGCGAAAATTGACGCTAATTTTTGGCAACACAACGAACGCCACCAGCGTAATTTTATCGGCTTTCATGGGCGGACTGGCTTTGGGAAGTTATCTTTTTGGCAAGTTAGTGGATCAAAAAGGCAAACCGCTAAGAATTTATGCATTTCTTGAATGTGGCATTGGCACGGCTGGGCTGGCTATTTTGTTTTTTTTTCTGCCCATATCGAATAGCCTTTATGTGTTGGTATTTCGGACGCTAACTCAAAATTCATTTATTCTTACTGTGGTACGGTTCTTTCTGGCTATTTTTATTCTCATTATTCCCACCACTTTGATGGGCGGCACACTGCCAGTTATCAGCAAATACATGATACGCGAATCTTGCCATTTTGGAAACCGCCTTGGCGATCTATATGCCACCAATACGGTTGGTGGTATGATGGGCGCTTTTCTGACGGGCTATTACTTGATAAGGCTTTTCGGCGAGACCTGGACAATGTGGCTAGCCATTATCGGCAATTTTATAATTGCTGCCATTGCCTATTGGCTCAGTCACAGAACGTCGATTACCGAGAAAGATGAAAAAAAAGAAATGGCCAAAAGCGAGAAAAAAAATGCAGCCAGTCATCCATCACCTAAGATACGAAAATATTCTGCCTCAACGGCTAAACTGATTATCATGTTGTTTGCTGTGGCTGGCTTTGCTTCCCTGGCGCATGAGGTAATTTGGACCCGTGCCTTGATTTTTTATGTCAGTTCCATGACCTATTCGTTTTCGGCCATTTTGACCACTTTTCTGTTTGGGCTTATGCTGGGCAGTTACGTAATGGCTCATTGGGTGGATAGAGTGAAAA
>CAZNDR010000106.1:0-10585 GCA_964571835.1 uncultured Cytophagia bacterium
AAAATTATAACCGCTTTAGCGGTTTCTTTCAGAACTCCATTTTAGAAGTTTAGGTGACAATTATCATCATAAACAGATATAAATGCAAATCATTATCAGTTTTTGAAAATCGCTCAATTTAGGATCGTGATTCGTCCCTTTTAGATCAGTTTAGTAACGGTGATAAGTTAAAGATTGCTCTGAAGCATACCATTACTTAAAAAAATCTCTGAGAACCTTTATGACGCGTTAACGAGATGTCGTTTATCCAAAAATATTGCTTGCTAAATTTGATAAAAATAATTATCATAGTCAAAACCAATTTACGACAATTTAATATCTCTATCTCCATGAATTCAGCAAACGAGAAAGCCCTGTTTTTAGGTCCCCAATCAGAAAATCGGAAATTTTTTAAAGACATGCTC
The DNA here is from genome assembly GCA_964571835.1 of uncultured Cytophagia bacterium. Classification (GTDB taxonomy): domain Bacteria; phylum Zhuqueibacterota; class Zhuqueibacteria; order Thermofontimicrobiales; family Thermofontimicrobiaceae; genus CAZNDR01. The sequence continues at coordinate 405 of CAZNDR010000106.1, forward strand.
GATTGGATGATTGATGATCACCTCCAATGGCGAAAATTATTCCATCCCGATGATTCGCTTCTCATTACTGATTCCGATGTTCAGAAACAAGATTTTCAGGCGACTTTGCAGCAAACCAAAGCTGCGTTGGTTGAATTAGCCGGGAAATTGCAGCGGTCATCAGTGCCTTGGTTCTCGCCTCGCTATTTGGGACACATGACGGCTGACACGTTGTTGGCAGCTAATCTGGGTTACATGTTGACCTTACTTTATAATCCCAATAATGTCGCTTACGAAGCGTCTCCGGCGACCACTGCTTTGGAAATCGAAGTTGGAAAACAATTAGCCACGCTATTAGGCTACCATCCGGATCGATGCTGGGGCCACATTACTTCAGGAGGTACGGTCGCCAACTACGAAGGACTGTGGGTGGCGCGAAACCTAAAATCAATTCCCAGCGCTGCAAAACTGGTAATGCCGGAATTAGTCAAAGGCTGTGACGATTGGGAATTGAAAAATTTCAATACAGGAAAGACCCTGGCGTTGATTGATCAGCTCAAAGGAACTGGCAAATGGGAAATTATCTTGCAGCAAAGCGTCCGCGGTTCTGGCGTCAAGGCAAACGATCTGGGCAAGGTGCTTGTCCCCCAATCGAAGCATTATTCCTGGGTCAAAGCCGCGGATATTTTAGGAATAGGGCAGCAAAATCTAATCGATATCAAGGTGAAAAATAATTATCGTGTGGATATCGATCAGCTAAAAAAGACAATCGATGAGTTAGCCAAGAAAAGAATTCCGATTTTAGCTCTAATCGGCGTCGTCGGCTCGACTGAAGAGGGCGCAGTAGATGAAATTCATGACATCATTAAATTACGCCAGCAGTGCGAAAAGCAGGGCATAGCTTTTTATCTGCACCTCGATGCAGCATTTGGAGGCTATGCACGTTGCTTGTTTATTGGAGAAAATAACCGCTTTTTGGATTTTGAACATGTCAGGCATGCTCTTATGAGTGAAAATATTTCGCCGAGCTCCAGCCACTGGCCCAGCCGAGAAGTTTATGAGGCTTACCGAGCCATGCCTGAAGCCGATTCCATCACCATCGATCCGCACAAGCTGGGTTATGTTCCTTATGCCACCGGCGCCGTAGTGTTTCAGGATAAAAGAATCCTCGATCTGATATCCTACTTTGCCTCGTACGTTTTTGAAAAAGATGAATCCAATCCACTGCTGCTGGGCAGCTATATTTTAGAAGGTTCAAAAGCCGGCGCTACTGTTGCCGCTACCTGGATGGCTCATCAGGTCGTTCCCTTGAACCTGACCGGCTACGGCAAAATCATCGGCGCCGCGATTGAAGGTGCGCAGAAATTTTACCTATCATTGCTGAGTGCGCCACCACTCGAATTCAGGGATAAGAATTTTATTGTTTATCCACTGGCAGCGCCCGATTTGAACATCGTCGATTTTGCGTTTAATGAAGCTTCCAATAAAAGCCTTGCCGCCATGAACTCGCTGAATCGGAAAATTTATGAGCTGTGTTCTTACAAAGCCGGTCCAGTTTATGATAGTGATTTTATTACCTCGAAAACGGAATTGAGACAACAGGAATACGGCGACACACCGCTATCTTTTTTAGCCAAATTCGATATCCCCGCTCAAGAGTGGAGGCACATTAAAAAAGTCTTTGTTTTGCGTTCCTGCGTGATGACGCCCTATCTTGCCAGCAATACGACTTATGAAAAATATTGGTTCAACTTTATTCGCACCATGTGGAAAAATCTGAAGAAAATTTATGCTGAAACTCCTGTCAATGATGATGTCAGAAAAAGAACCAAAGAGAATTAAGAAAAGCAAACGGAGGAGGGTATGATTTTGGAGACAGTCGTCGTCGGGCCGTTATCTGAGAATTGTTATGTCGTTGGTTGTGAACAGACAAACAGTGGAGCCATTATCGATCCAGGTGATAATGCGGCAGAAATAGTTCGTATCGTAGAAAAGCTCATGTTGGATATCAAATATATTTTGTTGACTCACGGACACATCGATCATTTAGCCGTGCTGCCAGAATTAAAGATAAAATTTGACGCCCGATTTCTCGTGCACCAGAACGATGTTTTTCTGGTCGAACATGCCTCTACTCAAGCCGCCATGTTTGGTCTGCCGGATCCGGGCACTCCAAAACCTGATCAGTTTTTAGCAGAGGGTGATTCAGTGGCTCTCGGCAAATTGGACATCAAAATTCTTCACACACCAGGACACTCACCGGGCAGCCTCACCTTTTTTGTCGAAGATAAATTGTTTGTCGGAGATTTGATCTTTTGCGGCTCCATCGGGAGAACTGATCTGCCGGGCGGAAATTATGAACAGCTTATTCAGTCAGTGAAAAATAAAATCTTCCCCCTGCCGGATACAACGGCTATTTTTCCGGGGCACGGACCCGCGACCTCTGTGGGAATTGAGAAGCGACACAATCCATTTTTTAATTGAAAATCCAAAATCACCTTCAATCGATACCACAACGATAATTGGAACGAAAAAATAAACGTAGGAGTAACCCTTGTGGTTGCCCCAAAAATTGCACAGGGCAGGCACATGGCCTGCCGCGACGAAAATTATGTAATGGTCACAAGGTGGATTTACGGCAGAAGCCACGAGCGCCAAAAATTTAACCTACGAGGAGGCAAACCATTGCCAACAAAAAAAAATCAGACGATGTGGAAGATAATTTCACTGCTGCTCATTTTGATCCTGATGAGTTGCGCTGCATTGCAGGAAATGATCAACATCGAAAAACCGACCGCCAAAGTAAGAAATGTGCGCTTGACCGGTCTGAGCTTGCAGCAAATCGATCTTTTATTCGACGTGGATATCTTTAATCCCAATGCACTATCCGTTAATCTGGCTGGCTTTGATTACGATTTTTTGTTGAGTGGCTCATCATTTCTAAAAGGACAGCAAGATAAACAACTGACTATTGCTAGCAGAGGAAATAGCAATGTCGAAGTGCCTGTTTCCATCGCTTTCAAAGAAATCTATCAAACTTATCAGTCGCTGAAAAATCAGGACAGCACTGATTATAAAATAATTTGCGGGCTGGTATTTGATCTGCCTGTTTTCGGCAAAACGCGCATTCCAGTCAGCCAGAGCGGCAACTTGCCCTTGCTCAAAATTCCACAAATTAGTATTAGCTCATTGAAATTACAGAAACTTTCCTTGACCAGCGCTGATCTGCTGCTCAATTTGGAAGTGAATAATCCGAACAACTTCTCCTTGGCGCTAAATAAATTGGATTACGATTTTGCCATCAACAATTTGACCTGGGCAACAGGGCTATCTCAACAAGCTTTAGCCATAAATAAAAAAGGGAAAAGCGCGCTGAGCCTGCCCCTGTCGCTTAATTTTATCAGTATGGGAAAAGCCCTTTATCAGGCAGTCACTGGAGACAATAATCTGAATTATCATCTGAAAGGCGCCATCGATTTGAACACATCCGTGCCTCTGTTGAAAAATTTTACTCTGCCCATTGACCAGACTGGACAGATTAAGGTTTTGAAATAATAATGAAAAACAGGAAAAGTAAAGTGTAAGGCACGATTGTCGAGGCGTTTTTAAAAAATGAATCTTAAAAAATTGCAGGCGGTGGAAAAAATTTCTTTTCAGATCGATTCCCAATATAAAAAAGGAATGAAGCTGTACCAGCGGTATCAGAAATATTTTCCCATTGTGGCATTTTTCGGCGGCTTCACCTGGGACAGCCTGACTTTGACGCGGATCGACCGGCTGTCTGACAATATTATTTTATTTGCCTATTTGATGCTAAGCGGATTGGGAATCGTGCTGGTACAATACTCTCATCATCAAAAGCTGAAGAACAAATGGCTGATCAAATATCAGGAGTGGATGCCCGTGGCGCTGCAATTTTTTCTCGGCGGGTTGTTCAGCGGCTATGTCGTTTTTTATTTTCAAAGTCTGGCGTTGACCATAAACTGGATCTTTTTTGGTCTGCTGATTTTTCTATTGGTCGCCAATGAATTTCTGGAAAAAAGATTGAGCAATCTCTATCTCAGTGCTACTCTGTACTTTTTAGCAGCCTTTTCGTTTTTTATTTTTTTCATGCCAGTGGTTTTGAAAAAAATGAATGTATTCACCTTTCTAATCGGCGCTGTTTTAGGACTGGTGTTGACCTGCAGTCTCTTGTATTTGCTGCACCAAAAAATCCATGCTATGTCAAAGCGCTATTTGCTGAAGGTCAGTTTGCCCGTTTGTTCGCTCTTTTTGTTTCTCATTTTTTCCTATTTTCAAAATTGGATTCCGCCTGTTCCTTTGTCCATGAAATATGGCGGAGTTTATCATCAGGTTAAAAAATATGGCTCTGATTATCGACTGAAATTTGAAAAGCCACGCTGGTACCAATGGTTCAAAAAATTTGATAAAGAATACCACTACGCTGAGGGTGATACGGTATTTTGTTTTGCCTCAATTTTTGCGCCAACTAAATTAACCAAAAGCTGTTACCATCAGTGGCAACAATATTTTCCCAAGCAGCATAAATGGCTACCCACCGATGCACTGGGATATAAAATAACCGGCGGTCGCGATGGTGGCTATCGCGGCTACACCTTTAAACGAAACATCTCGCCCGGCGATTGGCGAGTTGATGTCAAAACTGAGGATGGCGCAATAGTGGGCAGGATTAAATTTCACATTATCGCCACTGAGGCTGAGCCCAACAGAGAATTTAAAACCGTTTATAAATAATAGCTGTCGGCAATCAGCTTTCAGACGTCGGCTAAAGCTTTTTTCAAATTGAGAAATATACTTGTTAAGGCTTAATCTGTAACATGTAAAAGCTACCAATGCCCTCTCTTTGAAGCGATGGCATTGGTTTAGCGATATTACCTTTTATCCTTAACAAGTATAATTCTATTTAAATTTCTAACCGTCTTTTTTCGGTGGGATTTTGCTTTAGTGGAAGCTATTCACGATTTAATTCACTAGGCAGTACAATGAATTCAGGAATATTTTCGCTTTCTCATGAAATTAAGTTTAGTAAACATCATCAGTATCATAACGACATTTCAGCTTTTTCTTCTGGCTGTCGTTATGGTCAATTATAAAAAAAGAAAACGGCTCAGCAATCTCATCCTGTCAGCTTTTTTGTTCGCTAATGGACTTTTCATTCTCAATTTCATTTTCTTTCGTTCCCGCGTTGCAACTCCAGCCGATTTCCCCTTGATCTATTTTTGTGGCAATTCGCTCTACTTTTTGCTGGCGCCTTTATTATATTTATACACCAAATCGCTCTGTTATAAAAATTTTCGTTTCCATAAAAATTATTGGCTCCATTTTTCACCCTATGTGCTGGCGGTGGGCCTCTACTCGATCAGTTATTGGATCAGAATAGCCCACCTTGATCCCATGATCAATTCTTCTTTCGTTTTGATTTCGCCAATCGATTATATCATCCATTACGCTGGCTTGCACCTGCAAATTATCCTCTATGCCGCAGCAGTAATTAAAGCGATATCTGTTTATCGCTTAAAATTGAAAGAGACTTTCTCGTCAATCGAAAATATCAATTTGTCCTGGTGGCTGTTAATTTTTATGACCTTTATGCTCATGTGGCTGATGGACTTGGGCAGTTGGCTTATTTCATTGATCCATATTACTGCGCCGATGCTAACTTATTTGCTGACGCTTTTATCTTTGATTATCAATTTTATCTTCGCCACTACGGTCGTTTACAAAGGACTGAAGCAGCCAGAGATATTTTCTGGCATAGAAGAAAAGCCTAAATATGCTCAATCAAAACTCACCAAAGAACAAGGTCAAAAGCATATCAAACGACTGATTCGATACATGAAAACGCAGAAGCCATATTTGGAACCAGCGCTCACCCTGCCGGAATTAGCGGAGAGTCTCTCCATTCATCCTCGTTATCTTTCCCAGGCTATCAACGATGCGCTGCAGCAAAACTTTTATGATTTTGTCAACAGTTATCGCATTGAAGAAGCAAAACAGAAGTTTGCCAATCCAGCAGAGAACGACAAGACTGTGCTGGAAATTCTCTACGAAGTTGGCTTTAATTCCAAATCGGTTTTTAACAATGCTTTTAAAAAATATACCGGCAAAACACCCTCACAATATCGGAAAAGACACCTCGCTTAACGCTTTCAAAATTGTCGAATTTTTTTTTAGAAAAAAAGTTCTTATTCATGTATCAGGACGATTTTTTCCCTTCGCTTTGTTATCTTCTCCCCAGTCAAATTCATTTTACTAATTATTGAGGAGAAGAATCATGAAGAAGTTAGCGTTTTTAATTTTATGTTTTTTGCCGATGGGCCAATTGGGAAAGGCGACTGTGATCAAGGTGCCCGGTGACCAAATAACCATTCAGGCGGGCATCAACGCGGCTGAAAATGGCGATACCGTGTTGGTAGCAGCCGGCACTTATTTCGAAAATATCAATTTCCGCAATAAGAACCTTGTTCTTGCCAGCCACTTTATTTTGCATAATGAGTCTCATTTTATTTCAGAGACCATAATTGATGGCAGCCAGCCGAGCCATCCCGATACGGGAAGTTGCGTCATCATCGGTCCCGGTCACAATTCGACAACTGTGCTGGAGGGATTCACGTTGACCGGTGGTACTGGCACCAGGTGGCAGGATCTGCATGATCGTCTATTTTATCGTGAAGGTGGCGGAATTTTAATGGATCTCTCTTCGCCAATTATTAAAAACAACCTCATCATCAATAATGTCGCCACCAACAAATCAGGTAGTGCTAGCGCTGGCGGCGGTGGTATTCGCTGCGGCGACAGTCAGCCGATCATTGAAAACAACCTTATAAAAACTAATAAAGGGCTTTATGGCGGCGGGATTGTGTTGTTTCATTCTGCTGCCATTGTCCGCAGAAACGTAATTATTGAGAACAGTGGTGGTCAGGATTATGGTGGTGCGGGCATCTGGATTTCGGGCAGCGGAATGCCGACGATCGTAAATAATACCCTGGTCAAAAACGCTGCCTCAGGAACTGGCAGCGGTTACTCAGGAATTGGTGGTGGCATTTATGTCATGAGCGGACAGGCAAACGTGACCAATAATATTGTTTGGGACAATTCGCAGTCCGGCGGCGGACAGATTGCTCCAGCGACATTGCCAAACGTAAGTTACAACCTCGTCCAAGGTGGTCATGCCGGAGTGGGTAATTTTGAGGCTGATCCGCAGTTCGCTGATACAACTTTTGCCCTGTCCGAAAATTCGCCCGGCATCGATGCTGGAAATCCGGACAGCCCTCTGGATGCTGACGGCACCAGAGCTGATATTGGCGCCTCTGTTTTTTATCATTTAACCGCACCTTACATTTGGCTCAATGAATTTAAAATTGATGACAGCGCCGGCAATGATAACGGCATGCTTGATGCCGGCGAGACAGTGAACATTATCGTTGAATTGATTAACACCAGCCTGACGGCTACAGGATCGACAGTTCATCTTTTTAGTGAAGATGCAACAGTACAAATTTCCCAGCCTGATTTTTTTATTGGCGATCTAGGAAAAGATCAAACCGCAGCTAATGAAAATGCACCTTTTACTGTAACCATTGCTCCGCAAACAGCGCCGCATCCCACAACTTTTTATCTCCATATTTCAGCCGATGGCGACTACGCCAATGTGGATAGCTTTAAAATAATTGTCGGTACGCCTGACATTTTGTTAATCGATGATGATAACGGCGCGGCTTATGAAAATTATTTTATTGCTGCCTTAAATCAAAAAGGAATTTATCCGGCTCATTGGGACAAAAAAATCCACGGTACGCCGACCATTGAAGTGGTCAATTTCTACCGGGCTGTTGTCTGGTTCACTGGTGATGATCGAGAGTCGACGCTCAGCTCCGAAGAACAGTCCCTGATTTCTGCTTTTCTGGATTGCGGCGGCAAGCTTTTGCTCTCTGGACAAAATATTGGTTTCGATCTGGTGGGAGATGGATCGATCAGCGATTCGACCTTTTTCCATAATTATTTGCACGCTTTATATCTTGCCGATAGCTCAAAATCCCAAATGACTGTCGGCGTGAATGGTGATCCGATTACGGATAAAATGTTCGTTTATCTTCAGCCCACGGCTGGCGCAGGCAATCAAACAGCACCGGATGTTTTAGCACCACTGGCTCCGGCGGAAACTATTTTAAAATATCTACCCAGCCAGAAGAGCGCTGCTATTAAATTCTCCAATGAGGCAAACGGCTCGCGCATGATTTATTTTGCTTTTGGCCTCGAAGGCATTTCCGGACCAAAAACCGATACTGCGGCGAATCTTTTAAAAAAAGCGCTCGACTGGTTGCTTGCTGAGCAGACGGCTATTCGTCAAGGATTCGATTCTCCTGACCAGCCAACAAGCTTTCGGCTGGAACAGAACTATCCCAATCCCTTTAATGCCAGCACTATCTTCAGCTATCAATTAGCTAAAGATGCTTTGGTCGATTTTAGACTTTATAATATCAGCGGGCAGTTGGTGCAGACCCTGCTGAAAGAATTTCAACAAGCCGGCCAGTATCAGCTCCGTTGGAAGGCTGAAAAAATTCCCTCGGGAGTTTATTTCTACCAAATTCAGGCGGGCGTCTTTTCAGAAATTAAGAAATGTACCTTGTTGAGGTGACAGAAAATTTTTTTGCTGGAGTTGCGATCCTTATAGCTAATCATGTCTTTTCCAAACATACAGAATAAGCTGATAGCGATAGTGACCGTTCTTCCCAGAATAATAATAAGCAGCCAGTCAGGAATAAATTGGCTGCTTTTTCTTTTTAACTATAAAAAGATACCTAGATTTCTAAAATTAAAACCTGTAATAACTCATAATTATTTCATTTTACCGGATTGCATTGCCTTGATGCAATGCCCAGGGAAGCGCATGAAGGCGCTTCACTCCTGTTCTTATAAACACAAACCATTAAAGCCGATTTCTATTATTTAATTTAAAATTTTAGGAGATAGACCAAATTGAGTGCTTAATAAACTTTAGCCATTACGAATTTAGGTTTCCAGATTCAATGGCACACAGCTTGACTCCGCTTCGATTTCGCTCAGCGCGACATTCAGCAATGGCGCTTTGTCGGGGTATTTTTTAGTCAATTTGCAGAGCCAATCATTTCTTAGATTGCAGTTGTGCCTTCGACGGCAGATCGATTTTTAAATTGAACTTGACTTTTCAATATCTTTTATATAAATTATCACTGCTACAAAAAGTCTGATATGACGTCATCGAGTTCTCGCAATCGACTTCTGATGTCCAACTGCCCGTCACCCCTTCTTGCTGCAGCGAGAATTCTCGACTTAAAAAAATAACCTCTGTTTTTGAAACATTAAGGTAGCGATCGAGGAGGACAGGCAATATGACTTGATCTTACCAAAAATTGTCCACTGTCTAAGCTTTCAATGAATTATTTTCTGGACAGGGATCTTTCAAGTTTTCCTCTTTGAGATGTTTTAAATAATTCATTATCAATTCTTAACTTCAACAAGGAGAAACGCCATGACCAACCAAGAAAATTCATCTAAAACGTTGATGACAATAGTAATCTGTTTGATTGCCATTTTTGGCTTTCCTATTTTTGTTGCCGGACAATTTTCGGTTGTCTCTACTGTGCCACAAGACGGCGCCAGCAATGTGGATCCTTCTATCACCTTTCAAATAAACTTTAATGAGCCTATTGATACGAACATTCTTTTTGATTATCCGCCTGGCTTTTTTATCAATGTGCTGGTGTACCCTGATTCACTAACTGGCGAACCAGATTCTATCAGCGTCAGTCCCGATATGAAGACGGTTGATGTTTACAATCTTCATTTATGGCCTGATACCAAATATATGTTGCTGATTAATAAAGCGTTTTCCGCTGCTGGCCAGCCCTTAACCATGCCCTATTTGGCGACTTTTACAACCGGCAGCAGTCTGCCCACCGCAACAGTATCGGGAGCAATTTTTTCGCCCTCCAATGAAGCGGTCGGAACTGCGGTCATCCTCCTGAGTGCGCCACTATTTTCAGACGAAAACAGCACTACGGAAAGCGGAACAATTGTACAATTGGCCGATGGCGGCTATACCATTCAGTACGTGCCGCCCGGTGTTTATTGGCCTGCTGCCATCAACAATTTCAAAATAAATAGTGACGGAGAAATAGAACCGAGTGTCAGCAGTGAAC
>CAZNDR010000107.1:0-10514 GCA_964571835.1 uncultured Cytophagia bacterium
TGGGTTTCAGAATGCCCATCGTTAGCTGGTTGCATAAGTCAAAGCAAGACAAAAGAAGAAGCGATTACCAACATCCGTGAAGCGATTGAAATATACATTGCTGCACTGGAAGATGAATCTCTCTATTCCTGAAGAGAAATTTGAATTTACGACTGCTGGCTGAGCCAATGGCCAGTTATTTCAGCTAAAGATTGTGTTCGTATGTTAAAAAAAGTGGGATTCTTTTTGAAGAGACAAACGGGAAGTCATATAATTTATGAGGCGGGAGATCCATTTTCTCAGCTTGTTGTTCCAGATCATAAAGTTTTGGATAGAGGCACGCTCAGAGCAATCATTCGACAGGCTGGATTGAGCGTAGACGAATTTGCTAAGTTATTGAGATCATGATTTGCTTCAAAGGCAATGGCTACTCTTTTTTATGCCCAATTCAATCGTATAGTCAAAGCCAAAAAAGTGAGCGATTTACATACCAGTTGTCATCTTCACAAACTCATTCAGCTTTTCCCGTAATTTATTATAATCAAGTTCGGGATACAACTTTCCCTCAAAAGCAAGAGAAATTTTTCCTGTTTCTTCAGAGATAATGACAATCACGGCGTCGCTTTCTTCTGATAAACCCAACGCTGCTCGATGGCGGGTGCCAAATTTTGCATCGAGATTCGGATTCTGACTCAGTGGCAGAATACATTTTGCCGCTTCGATCAAATCATTTTGAATAATAACCGCGCCATCATGCAAAGGCGAACGCGGATTAAAAATTGAAACTAATAGTGGAATAGAAATTTCCGCCTGTATCCTTTGACCTGTTTCTAAAATGGATTTGACACCAGTATTTTGAACCAATACAATCAGACCGCCGAAACCTCTTTTGCTCAATTCCAAAGCCGCCTTGACCATTTCTTCGGTAAGCCGCCGCGTAAGAGATACCTTTAATAATTTACGGATCAACGGCACCTGTCCAATATAAATCAAAATGCGGCGCAATTCCGGTTGGAACAGTATGACAAAAGCCACCAACCACACGGTGCGCAGATTCTCAAAAATCCAGTTTAGTCCGCTCATTCCTAGCAATTGTACAAAAAGAGAAGAAACCAATAATAAAACCAAGCCAATAAACATTTGCGCTGCGCGAGAACCGCGAATGAAAAAATACAGCTTGTACAAAATGTATGAAATGACAACAACATCCAGCACATCAATTAAGGTGACTGTCAAAAAACCAATTTTGAACAAATTCAATTTTTCCCCTTCTTCCCAATATTCAAGACTTCTTAATGCTCAGTTTTTGACATTTGCTTTCACGAAACCTTCACCTTCCCTACTAATCTGTCTGCAATATCACACACTCTTTTCATTTCTTTCACATCATGAACTCTGACCAGATGTGCGCCGTTTTGAATGCCTATAGCGACGGCAGCCGCGGTCCCTTCAAGCCGCTGCTGTGGCGGCAAATTTAGCACATTGCCGATGAACGATTTGCGTGATGGACCAATTAAAATGGGACATCCCAGTCCCTCAAATTCTGATAGCCTTCTCAAGATTTCGTAATTGTCGCCCAGCCTTTTGCCGAAACCAATGCCAGGATCAACAATGATTTGATCGCCATTGATGCCCGCCTCAATGGCCATTTGTTTGCTTTCTTCTAGAAAAGAAAATATTTCACCTATCACATCATCATATTGAGGATTCAGTTGCATATTTTTGGGCTCGCCTTTAATATGCATAATTACGACCGGCGTTCCATATGTCGCAGCAATCTTTTTCATCTCCTCATCAAAGCGTAATCCACTGATGTCATTAATAATATCAGCGCCAGATTGTATAGCAGCTTCGGCGACCTTCGCTTTGTAAGTGTCCACTGAGATTGGGACATTTGTTTCTTGTTTCAGTTTTTCGATGACCGGGAGCAAGCGGCTTAGCTCATGATCACTGGCAATTGGTTCAGCGCCGGGACGGGTTGATTCAGCGCCAATATCAATTATATCTGCGCCTTCTTCGACCATCTGAATGCCATGTTTGACCGCGTCAGCTACTGCCAAAAATTGACCTCCATCGGAAAAAGAATCTGGCGTGACATTTAAAATGCCCATAATGTGAGTATGAGACGACAACCGAAGCATCTTATTTTTCAATTTGATTTCGAACGCATAGGGAAACTCAGTTGACTCGATTAGACGTTTTAATTTATCCGCCAATCGATTCAATTCAAATGGCTGAGCAGTTAATTTTGGCAGCAGCAGCTTAAATATTTTCAAACTGCCCATCAAAATTGCCTCGACATTGTCAACGGCATTTTTTATCACCAAACGATGATTAGCACAATCACCTCCCAAACTCAACATCTCTTGCTTTAAAATTAATGCCGCTGGCGCCGACAAGCCGCTGACAGAAATATTTAGCTGAAACGCTTTTCCAGCCATCAATTCAATACCCGCCGGGTCGACTCCGATGCGCGTTAGCTCCTTTTTGACATCAGCCTCAGTGTCAAATTTTAGTACCCTTAACTTTTTGATCATTGTTTTATCTTCAGCCTTCACTAAGGACATTTTATCTCAAAGTGTGATGCCGATTTTTTTGCGTTGGCCTTCTATAATAAAAATGACCTCGACAAACGAGCTGAGGCCATTATTAGCAAAACATTTTATCATAAAAGTATCTAACTTCTGACTGCTATTATATCGCTACGCTGCGCTTCGTCTTTTGTTTGGCGGCAGTTTTGGATGATGATTGCTTTTCATTGTTTTTTGGTTCTTCGATCGCTTTATTATTAGGCTTTAAAATCTCATCGATTTCATTACCATCGAGGATTTCTTTTTCCAATAAGGCATTAGCCACTTGATGAAGTTTGTCTAAATTTTCTGAGATAACCTTTTCTGCCTGTCGACTGGCGGTTTCGACAATAAATTTTACTTCTTCGTCAATCAATTGGGCAGTCTTCTCGCTGTAATCCCGATGTTGCGCAATCTCTCTGCCCAGAAAAATTTCTTCCTGCTTTTTGCCAAAAGTCAACGGTCCCAATTTTTCGCTCATTCCCCATTCGCACACCATAGTACGCGCTGTTTTGGTCGCCCATTCGATATCGGCTGCTGCACCATTGGATAATTGATTCAAAACGATTTTTTCGGCCGCACGACCGCCTAAGGTATGCACCATATTGCTTTCCAAATAGCTTTTGGAGTAGTTGTGTTTTTCATCGATTGGCAAATAAGTCGTCACGCCCAGAGCCCGGCCTCGGGGAATGATGGTCACTTTGTGCACCGGCTCGGCGCCAGGGGTCAATTTAGCTACCAGAGCATGACCAGCTTCATGATAAGCAATCACTCGCTTTTCATTTTCGGTTATCAATAAGCTCTTGCGCTCGGTTCCCATCATAACTTTATCTTTTGCTTCTTCCATGTCATCCATGCCGACCTTGGTTTTATTTTTGCGCGACGCCAGCAGTGCCGCTTCGTTTACCATATTTGCCAGGTCAGCGCCAGAAAATCCCGGTGTTCCTTTTGCCAAAACCGACAGATTGACATCTGCCTCCAACGGCACCTTCTTGGTGTGAACTTTTAGAATACCTTCTCGTCCGCGCACATCAGGACGATCGACGACAATTTGCCGGTCAAATCGACCTGGCCGTAACAACGCTGCATCCAAAACGTCCGGTCGATTGGTTGCCGCAATCAAAATCACTCCCTCATTCGACTCAAAGCCATCCATCTCCACCAGTAATTGGTTCAGCGTTTGTTCTCGCTCATCGTGCCCGCCACCAAGTCCGGCGCCGCGATGTCTGCCGACTGCATCCAATTCATCTATAAAAATGATACAAGGAGCGTTTTTCTTGCCCTGCTCAAATAAGTCGCGCACCCGTGAAGCACCCACACCCACGAACATCTCCACAAAATCAGCGCCGGACATGCTAAAAAATGGCACGCCCGCTTCGCCTGCCACGGCTTTAGCCAGCAACGTCTTGCCCGTTCCCGGCGGACCCAACAACAAAGCTCCTTTGGGAATTTTTCCTCCCAACCGTTGAAATTTCTCCGGTTCTTTTAGAAATTCAATGATCTCTTTCAATTCCTGTTTCGCCTCGTCGGCGCCAGCCACATCGTTGAAGGTCTCTTTAATTTTATTCTCCGTCAACAGCTTTGCCCGAGACCGGCCAAAAGAAAAAATCCCTTTTTGACCGCCTCCTTGCATACGCCGCAATAAAATAAACCAGAACAAAATGATCAGCACAAAGGGTAAGGAATTTAAAAGCAAACTCCACCAATCAATTTTTTTCTCTTTAAAGCTGGGATCAAGTCCGTATTCATCGATCCATTTATCGGTTGTTGCCACATCCAAAGCTTCAGGTAATATTAGATAAAACGATTTATACGTAACTCGAAAATTTTTTGGATTTTCTCGAGGCTCCTTCAATTGTCCATGCAATTCATCCCCTCGGACTTCAACCTTCGCCACGTTTCCCTGCTGCAATTCCTGTTTGAATAATTTGTAGGAGATTTCCACCTCGCTTTTTCCCACTTGAGAAAATTTTTGTGAAATCCAGATAGTGGCGACAATAATGAGCAACCAGAACAAAAAATTCTTCGATATTTTCTGCCACTGAAAGTTTTCATCATTTTTTTCTCGGCGAAAATCACCTTTTTGTTTATCCATTTTTCCTCTATCAAATTTCGTTTCTCTTTTTTTTTCACGAGCAAAAAAATCAATTTTAACACCATCTCTCATATTTTTGTTATCTCCAAAACTATTCTTCTAACACATAGATAGAACGTAAATTCCGTTCTTTTTGATCATAATCTAATCCGTAGCCTACCACAAATTTTGTTGGTATATTAAATCCCACATAATCCAGCTCAAAATCGACTACGGCATTATCTTCTTTCAAAAGCAGTGAAATAAATTTCAACGAAGCCGGCTTTGTGCCAGCAAACATTTTTTCCAAAAATTTTATCGACCTGCCGGAATCAGCGATATCTTCCACGACAATAACGTGGCGTCCATCCACATCGCTGTCAAATCCTTTTTTGCTTTTAATAAATCCAGAAGATACCCTGCCACCGCCATAACTGGATATTTTCACAAAATCCACTTCACAATCGATGGTCATCTCTCGTATCAAATCAGCCAAAAAAATGAAGGCGCCGTTAAGCACGCCCATTAAAATTGGGCATTTATCTTTATAATCATCAGAAAGCTGTTTGGCTAATTCCCGTACCCGCTGCTGGATTTTTTCTTCGCTTATTAATTCGACATATCTTTCACCATTTCGCTCGAACCATTTTTGTTCACTCATTCGATATTTCCTTCGACGATCTGTAATTTTAAAATCCTGCTTGTTTTTTCGCTGACCTTGTAACGATCATCAATCTGATAACCAATTATCCAAATAATGCCAGTGTCGCACACTAAAAATGGAATTTCACCTCGTAGATGCAAAGGCATTTTTAGATCGGTAAAAAAATCCGCCACTTTTTTTTCGCCCTTCATGTTTAATGGTCTAAACCGGTCGCCCACTTTAAAATTACGAACTTTCAATCTGCCCGTTATTTTTTCCGCATCGATATATTCAATACATCGATTCACATCGACCAGTTTCTTCACGGCAGCGACATCGATCTCAGTGACAATCACATCATGCACATCACCAGGCAAGGGATAACGGATATTTTTTTCTATGTCAAATTCACAAGCAGATGTTGTTGATCTCATGAAAACAATTTGCTTTTGATCAATGTGTAGCGAAACTTCTGAGGTGAGATAAAATTTTTTACCCTTTTCCTGTTTTTCTATCAGCGCTAAAATGCAGTCGATTTTTTCCGTTGTGAGTATTGATTGGTCTAATTGCCATAAATGCAAAATGTGAAAAAGCACATATTTTTGAATAATGGTAAAATAATTTAAAAATGAATTAATATCAAGTATTATTTTATTTTTTTTTGAATTAATCAGGCAAAACTCAAACGACCGTTCTGCTTGTGAAACTAAATACTCTTCTGCCTCGCGGGAAATATGAGCCGTCCTCAAAACGACTTTGTCAATTCCCGGATTAAAACATTTCTTCAGCAGGGGAATTAGTTCATGACGAATCCGATTTCGGCGGTATTTTACCATTTCGTTGGTCGAATCGATTCGGTACTGTAACGAATGAGTTTTAGCATAAGTTTCAATCTCCTCACGAGTTGCCCAAAGCAGCGGTCGCACATATTTTTCTCTTTTTGCCGCCATTCCTGCCAGCCCTCTCAAGCCGCTGCCTCGCATAAAATGGTCAATGACCGTTTCCACCTGGTCATCAGCGTGATGACCTAGAGCTATCACATCGGCAGCGGTCTGGGCCAATGTTTCTTCAAAAAATTGATAACGCAAAACTCGCGCCCCTTCTTCTTCCGAATAGCCGTGATCGATAATAAATTCGGGAACAGCCACACACTTCAAAATAGCCTCGATGCCATAGCTGCCGGCAAGTTGTTCGACAAAAACCTGGTCGCGAAACGCTTGTTCACCGCGGATGCCATGGTTCAAGTGAATGACTTTCAATTTCCAATCGTACTTTTCCCGCAATTGCACCAACGAATGCAGCAGCACGACCGAATCCATGCCACCGGAAACCGCCACAAGCACAAAATCATTTGCCTTAATTAGGTGATAGCGCACGATAAAAGTTTCTATCTTTTCAATAAATGATTTTATCATTTTTCACAATTACAAAGTCTACAAACACAAAAGCCTTTCTCTCAAGAAAGGCTCAAATTATTAATCGTGTAACCATAAATAACCGGTGCAGCTAATATGCGGTAGCGGCGCAGGGACTTGAACCCCGGACACGTGGATTATGATTCCACTGCTCTGCCAACTGAGCTACGCCGCCTTTTTTAAGGGCTTTAATATAAGATATTTTGCTTTTAAAGTCAAGAAAAAATTCTTGGTTGTCGCCAAGCCTTCCGCTGCTGGTGTGACGCGAACTCTTGCCCGCGCTTGAGCAAACATCTCTAGTACCTCAAACTGTTAGGCTTCATTTTAGCAGCGTCATTTTTTTACATTGAGACAACCGATTATTCAAAATCAATTGGCAAAAATAAATCCCTGAATCGACCCTCTTTTCTCGATCGTCGCTGCCATTCCACGTTGCTTGATGTTTTCCGGCTGACACCAACCCATTAACCAGAACTTTTACTTTTTTACCCAGCACATCGACAATACTCAACTCAATCCAACCAGCTTCGGAAAGCTGATAGCCAATCACTGCTGCTGAATTAAAAGGATTAGGATAATTTTGTTCGAGCAAAAAAGTTGTGGGGAAAATGCGACAACTTCTTAGAGCAACCGACGTGAAATCATCAAGATGCAGATCCATCCAATAAATTCTATTCGCTAGCCAGAATTTCAAGTATTCAATTTCATCCTGATAAGTTCTCAAATGGTCGATTGGAAAAGTGGGAGGAAACCATTCATCAGTTGGCAACTTGGGCTCGCCGGGGCCAATCCAGATCTCGAAGTTCCGCTGCTGAGCTTCGTTTAGCGTATCAGCGATGGCATCGAGGTATTGATGCACTTTATTAATATCTAACACATTGTTTCGAAGTTCATGCCATCGACTGGTAAGGCGTTGAGCAAATTGGGACTCGTTTACTAATTTAATCCACCAAAAAGGAACCTGCCAATAGTCACCTTGTTTGAAATCACGATCCTCATTGAAATAGTTTAATTGCCAATCAGTAACAATGTAGCTGTTATAATAGCCGGCATTGCCAAAACTAAAATTATAATCCCAAACCGGTCCAGCGCACAGTTTGCCGCCATTGCTATCTTTGTCCTTATAAAAATAAGCGCTCAAGCGATAAGCATCGACATTCCGACTGAGTTCATTGATGAGAAAGTAATCGATAAATGATTCGACATTGAGATATTTAGGATAACCGATCGTCGCATCAGCAAATTTGGATGTTGCCATGATTGCTTCAAATTGATCGACAAAATTTTTAATATAATTTTGCTGATTTATCGTTATTTCATCTGGATCAGGATAATGATATTGATAACGGATCGTTTGCCAGGCACCTGCAAAAGGTCTGTACTTGGAGGTAAAACCGGGCTTCCATGGTTCTTTATCAATTTTAATGATATAGCCTCCAGTCACATCATCACCAGCTACCTCCTGTTGTGTCAGCTTGGCAATATCAACGCGATTCTTGCCTCGCTTGATTTTTTCCATCAGCACATAGATGCCCTGATATTTCCCATTGAGAACTAACTCACAAAACTTGGTGCGCGAGGCATACCACCCCATGTCGTGAACCAATTTCATCACCAATACATTTCTTAGCAATGACCGGTCGTAATAAGGCCCGTACAGTACCCAATCATTATCTTCAGGGAATCCTAACAGGGAGACATTCCGATTCGTGCCATCGTCATGCTGAGTCTCAATGCCATACGACTTTTTCGCCCAGCCGGCAGAACTCGAGCCGCGTATTTCGATACTTATTTTGCCAGAACAATTATTTCTTGGGTCCGTCAGGTTATTCCTTATGCCCTGGCCATTATAGATTATGCCCATTTCGGCACTCAGCCGTGGATCATCATAAGGAATCTCCTTGCCCTGCGTATCGATCAAAATAATCGGCAAATTGGAAGAGGTAAAATCTAAGACGGCCCTCTGAGCATAACCTCGGACCTGATTGAATAAGACGAAAAAAATTACAATAAAGATTCGCATGTACTTTTATGAGGTTTATTTTTAAGCTTGCAAAAGCAATTAGTTTATTATTGGGCTAATACCTTTAGAACTGACAATGTCTGCAACCTTCCCGCCGATTTGAGATATGCGCTGAATCTGGGCATTTTTTAAAAAAGCATTCAGCCAGTTGATTTATTTGGCATTTGAAATCTGCGTGAGGTTATTTCCGCTAATTCCTATTCAAAAGATAATAGGCGTCATTCCAACGTAATTCCTTTTTAAATTCAGGAAGTTGCGTATGCTCATCGATGAGCAAAAATTCGATTCCGGCGATATTGGCAAAGTCTTCCAAATGTTCCGCTGAAATGGCCTGGCTAAAACTGGTATGATGAGCGCCGCCGGCATAAATCCAGGCAGCTGCGGCAATTTTCAGCTCTGGTTGCGGCTGCCACAGTACGCGAGCAACTGGCAGTTTGGGCAATGGCTCGATCGGAGGAACCACCTCGACTTTGTTGACAATCATCCTCAAACGGTTGCTCATATCGATCACTGACGCATTTACTGCAAGTCCGCTGCGGCCGGTAAAAACCAGCCGCGCTGGATCGCCTTTTCCGCCGATAGCAAGCGGGTGCACCTCCAGCGAAGGTAACCCGTCCGCCAGCGTGGGACATATTTCCAGCATGTGTGCGCCTAACACCAGCATCTGTCTCGGATCAAGATGGTAAGTGTAATCTTCCATAAATGAGGTACCGCCGCTTTTGCCCTGAGCCATGACCTTCATGGCGCGCACCAAAGCGGCAGTTTTCCAGTCTCCTTCTGCACCAAAGCCATAACCTGCTGCCATCATGCGCTGAACTGCCAATCCCGGCAATTGGTTCAAACCATGCAAAACTTCAAAGCTGGTGGTGAAGGCCTTAAAACCGCCGCTTTCTAAAAAAGCTTTTAAACCCAATTCAATTTTTGCTGCCTCTTTAATTTTGTCAAATTGATAGTTCAAAGTTTTTCTGGAAATTGAGTAAAGCTCTTTGTATTCAGTGATCAATTTTGCGGTCTCTGCCTCGCTGACTTCATTTATTTTTTGCACCAAATCGCCGATGCCATAGCCATTGACCGAATAGCCGAAACGAACTTGGGCTTCGATTTTATCGCCTTCGGTGACCGCCACGTTGCGCATGTTATCACCAAAACGAGCAATTTTGGCGCCTTGTGCATCATGCCAGGCACAGGCAGCGCGCACCCAACTATCCAATTGTTCTAATACCTCCTCATCCTGCCAGAAGCCAACAATCGCTTTTCGGCGCAAATCCAAGCGCGTTCCGATATAACCAAATTCTCGCCCGCCATGCGCTGATTGGTTGAGATTCATAAAATCCATGTCAATTTCCGACCAAGGGATGAACTGATTAAATTGAGTGTGCAAATGGACAAACGGCTTGTGGAGCGCTTTTAAGCCAGCAATCCACATTTTAGCCGGTGAAAAGGTGTGCATCCAGGTGATGAGCCCCACACAGTTCACCGCTGCATTCGCCTCCATTACCAATTTGTAAATTTCCTCAGCCGTTGTTAATACAGATTTGAATATCACTTTGACGGAAATGCTATCCGAATCTGATAACGCATGCGCTATTTTAGTTGAATTCTCGGCGACTTGCTGCAATATTGGTTCACCATACAACGACTGACTGCCGCTGATAAACCACAATTCCAAATTTTCGTATTTCATCACTCCATCTCCCTGAGAAATAATCCCGGTCGCAAACTGCTCATTTTCTGTCGAGTTTCTCTTTCTGACTGATAATATGAATGACCAGTTGAAAAAAACCAAATGAAATGAAGGGCTAAAGCCTAA
>CAZNDR010000108.1:0-10388 GCA_964571835.1 uncultured Cytophagia bacterium
CACAATTATAATAAATATTAGGCTTCGCTTTTGGAATTTTAGGTACAAAGATGAAAAGCCATAAGGCTATTTCAATTTCGATGCAGGTATTAAATCGACAAATTTGCCATTGGGAATAAACAATTCGATTTCAATCCGGCGATTAATATGCCTGCCTTCTGGTGTTTCGTTATCGCCGACCAAAGAAATTTCTCCGCCTTGGCGCTTAAAAATAAACGGCTTCATCACCTTACCATTTTCTTGATAAACCGATTGCAGAATTTTTTCATAACTGCCATTATTAAAGTGCTTTTTATGCTCAGAAAGTCTTTCTTGAGCGACAACGCATTTGTAAGGTTGAAAAGAGCTATATCCCATTGCGCCTTTTTGGTCTAATCTATCGCTTATTAAGTGATACAATTGGGGCTCGATATCTTTTTGTTTTTCTAACTCACGCAAGAAAATTTCCTGAAATAGCTGAGCTCGCAGGTTGGAATAACGATCGTTCACAGGCTGAGGGGGAATGCCACAAGCATGTCCAATGAACCGAAAGCGAACTTTTTTATCATAGGTAAATCTTATTCTTAACTCATGGAATAGCTTCTCCAGCGGTATAATGGGAAAGGGAATAGGATCATTAAATTCTGCTAGCCCTACGACGGACGGCAAATAAGTATTCAGCTTTTTTAAGTGAACAGCTTTTGGACGAGTCTTGAATTGACGCTGTAAGGTATCGGTCATGA
Source organism: uncultured Cytophagia bacterium (assembly GCA_964571835.1). Classification (GTDB taxonomy): domain Bacteria; phylum Zhuqueibacterota; class Zhuqueibacteria; order Thermofontimicrobiales; family Thermofontimicrobiaceae; genus CAZNDR01. The sequence continues at coordinate 723 of CAZNDR010000108.1, forward strand.
CGATCTGGTAACTAACATTATTATTCAACCAGATCGAACCAGCCAGTTGAGTGGGCACCCATGCCACGGTATCCTGAGCCGTTTTAGAATACGTGAAAATAAGCGAAGCGGCTGTACCGGATGATTGAATACGTAGTTCGCCATTTTGAATGGGGATAATGCCACCAATAGTATTGCGAAAGATGACGGGCAGCGAAACAGGCTGTTGCTGGATGGTTTCAAAGGGAACAGGCTCAAGCAAGCTGTTATCGGTTTGTCCGTTATCGAACCGCGTGGGAATCAATCTCACAAAGCGGCGCTCTTCCTGGACATCTTCATTGGCGGTAATTTTTCTAGCTAACGATAATTGCCAACTTAGACCAGTCAGCGGCAATTGCTGGGCATTAACGCCAAGCATGAGTAGAATATTTCTGACGGACTCCGCGCGTCTTTTAGCTATCTCAAGTGATTCTTTTTTAGATGTATCGGCGAATCCCTCTAATTGCAGAAAAATATCGGTTCGTTTATTCAGTCGTTCGGCCAAGATTCGAAACGGTGGGTAGAGCCATTCTGAATCATAATAATATGATGGCTTAACTTCACTGCTGTTCAAATCAAAAAATATGCGGTTGACGAACGGTACGTCATAACGTGTCCAAGGATAAATAAAAGCTATCGCCGTGTCCTGGCTGGTAAAGCGGCCTTTAGGAATAGTATGAAAAATAGTGCTGCCAACGTTATTGGCTAAATTGCCTTCCCTGCCGATTTTATTATCTGGTTCAATTACATTAGCTCGAACCTGAATTTGGTAAGAGCCACTATTTGCTTCGAGCCAATTAAAAGGCAGACGATAGATTTCATGGGCATTTAATTCAGGAATACAAGCTTGGTGAATAATAGGCGGAGTTACCGCTGGATAATTTTTGGTTATCAGCGAAGACAAGACCGTTACCAGAATATTTTCTGCTTTAATTTCCCCGCTATTCTCTATTTGAGCCGAAATAACTCCTTGCGTATCGTTTTCTGTAATCCAAGGAAGAGGGTCAAATTCCAGCTTTTTGATTCTGAGGTCAGGCCATAAAATAATAAAACTTCGGAGGCCATTAGTATTGATGCGGTAGTGATCATCTCGGTCATAGGCGATAATAGTCCAATAATAGTCTCCAGCTGGCAGCTTCTGGATAGTCAATGAAGCTTGATTTTCAGAAGCGTTAAAATTAAAATCTGAATTTTTCACCAGAAATAATTCAGCTCGTGCTTGTTGAATCAAGCGCTGCAAATCATAACCGTTTTTCTGGCTGTTTTCTAAGAGGCTATAAAGATGAGAATTTTGTATATCAGCTTTAAAAACTCGTTCTAAAAGCAGGTAATAGTTCACCTCATCATAAAGATCGGCATCCCGAGCCATTTCCCAGGCAAAAGTTGTCTCTCCACTCTCCAGCGTATCGTGATTAACCGGATGAGTCAGTTCAAATTTCTCAGGCCCAATCGGATAATAATTAACTGTTCCTCGGTAAGAAGCTGAGAAAAATTCATTATTTTCCAAACTGGCTAGGTCGGAACGGAGGGCATTGTTGTTGCCAGCCATTTTCTTATTGATCAAAGTTGAATGGTCATCAAGCCGAACGCTAAAGCCGAGTGACAATTTGCTCAATAATTTATCATTAAAATTGTATCCGCCTCTGACTGCGAAACGATAGCTCCAGGAAATTTCCGAACCCAGACTGAAACTGCCAATTTCATCGCGGACTAATTGATAATCAGCCGTGAGTTGAATTTGTAATCCATCATGGGCGCCAATATTCAAAGCCGCACCAGCACGCCACGTTCGCGGCAGTGGTGTAGCGATGGCTTTAAAATTCAGCGAGCTGCCAAGTTGCGTTACTGCCACTCCGCCGGACAGAATCGCATAATCACCTAATCCGCTAATAAGATTGAAGCGATTGGTCTTGGCCAGAAAGCCCAGATCATAAATAATAGAACGAGCGGAAAATTCCGCTAACTGGCTCTGCAAATATTTGACATTGGCGCCAACGGAAAAATTTTCGGAAATAAAATTTAGCGGATTGCCCAGGCTAAAGACAAGCAGCAGATCATTGGCGGCAACGGACGGTCGGGTGCGCAACGTGCTGTCAAATTCTTTTACGCCTAAATAATTCAATCCAATAACCAAGCGGCTGCTCCGGCTCCAGAAGGTGGGAATATTTTTGCCATAATTTAGTGATATATTATAGATATCAGCCATCCATTTCGTGTAAGTTCCTGACATTTCCCATTCGCGCAAGAAGCCAGTGGCAGCAGGATTAGCATACAAGGATTGCAGCTCATCGATGGCGCCAGTAAGGCTGCCAGCCATCCCTTGTTGTCGTGAACCGGGGAGAATTTTCAAAAAAGCGGCGCCAGAACGTATTTGGGTGTAAGACCTTGGAGAGATGCCACAAAGCAAAATAATCAACCAAAGCGTACTGATCACTTTATTAAAGCTAATATGTTGAGTCGCCCATTTGTTCATTATCTAACCAAAATTATTTTTTTCCAGCAAGTCATTTCTGTGCTGCGCAGGGCAATAATATAGACTCCACTGCCAACAAGCTGATTGCTTTCTGTTCGCCCGTTCCACTGATATTTATTCAGGCCGCGTGCATATTCATCTTCGACCAAGGTCGAAAGATGATAGCCGCTGATATCGTACAATTCTAAACTGATTACCTGTCGATTATTCAGTTTAAAGTAAATATTGAGAGGCTGACCTTTGTCAGGCAGAAATAAGTTTTCATCAAAGTAATAATCTGTTTCACAATTACTAATGCCCAGTTCCAAAATGATAGTGACCGATTCGGCACTATCGTCTGACTTATTGGTGTCGTTTTCGGCGATAATTTGGGCGATATTTTTGATGGGCATAATTGCTTCAGGCAACGAACATTCAAAAACAGCAACATAAGATACCTGAGCTGCCTGGCCCGCGGCAAGCGATGGGAAACTCCAGTAAAGGAGATTGCCCCTGGCCGAATCTGGTTTGGGCTGAAAATTAAAAGCAGTAGCCAGCGCTGGCATGGTGTCGCACAGGATCACATCGTAAGCCATGTGCGGGCCATAGTTCATAAGCGAGATGAAGTAACCAAATTCTTCTCCAATATTAACCGTATCTTGATCTGCTCTTTTTGTCACGGCCAGATTGTAATTCTTTTGCCGATAATTTTGTTCTTCGATAACTGCGATTCGACATCGGGCTTTTTTCCCCATCCTTGATGTATCACCTGGCGCAGAGATGAAAGCGACATTATCAACGGTAAGAACAGAATCCGCTAATTCGGGTTTCACCATGGCTGAAATGGTTACCACTTGTGCCTCATTCACAGCCAGTGTAGCAAATTTCCAAATCGCGATTGACTGGCTAATTGAAGCCGGCGGCGGATCAAAGCCAAAGACCGAGATCGTAGTGGGCAGGGTATCGACCAACGTAATATCAAAAGCGACTGCCGGGCCATAATTTATTATCTGCAGTTCATAATTGAACAATTCACCGACTCTGACCGAATCTTTATCTGCTGACTTGGACAAGCCTAATTTAAAATCTTTTGCCGGAGGAATAGGTTCTATCACGATGACTCTAACCCTAGCCTTTTTGCCAATCAGGGATGTGTCGCCGGCTGCACTTATTTCAGCCACATTGTCGACGTAGGAAAGTGAATCGGGATTCATTTTATTAATTTTTACTAACAGAGTAATGACTATTTCTTGGTTGGCACGCAGCGAATCAAAAAGCCAAAAATAAATGTTAGATCGGGTGAAAGTGGGTTCTGGATTAGTCTCCAAAACGCTCATAACTGTTGGCAAAGTATCTGTCACAGTAATATCATAAGCAATGCCCGGACCATAATTAATGATTTTTAATTCATACGAAAATGGTTCATTAATGGCAACAGAATCAACATCGGCTGTTTTTGTCAAACCCAAATTAAATTCTGGCTTTTGGCTGTTTGGATCTTCAATAACGATTATTCGTGAGCGAGCTTTTTTGCCTGAAAGTGAAGTATCACCAGCAGCGCTTATGCTAACCACATTTGTTAGCTCGAAAGATGAATCAATTTTGGCTTCGACCAACCTTGCCAACAGCTTGATCAAAAATTCTTTGCCCATTTGCAGTGTATCAATGAACCAAAAATAAATATTGGCTTTTATGGAATCCGGGGCTGGCTCTGCGCTGATAATAGAAATAGGAGAGGGGACCGTATCAGTTAGGCTGATGTTATAGGCATTGCCTCGGCCTAAATTTGTTATTTTTATTTCATAGCTGAAATCTTCACCAACAATGACTGTGTCTTGGCTTGCTGTTTTGAAAACCTGCAATTTAAATGGGGGTGGTGGGGATTCTGGCTTTTCGATGATGACAATTTTGGAACTGGCTTTTTTCCCAGAATGTGAAGTGTCGCCTTGGGCAAATATTCCGACCACATTGGTTAAGGGGACGATGGAATCAGGCAGCGAATCTGGCGCATTTGCCTTGATGGTTACCAAAAATTGCTGGTCAGGCTTGAGTGAATCAATCTGCCAAAAGCGAATATTCGCTTGAGCAGAATCTGGCTCGGGGTCAAAATCAGTAAAAATAATGATGTCAGGCAGCGTATCAGTCAGCATAATATTGAAAGCTGTGGCTGGACCAAAATTTTTAACGATAATGGTAAAATCTAATTCTTCACCGGTAGTAATAGTATCCTGACTGGCAGTTTTGGTGACAGAAAGAGCAAAAGTCGAATCCTGATGAATGCGCTGAGGCAAGGCAATTACCCGGCTTTGACTGAAATTATTTGAGGCATTCGTATCATTTGAAGCGCTGATTTGAGCGCTATTGATCAGCGTCATTATCGAATCGGGCAAAATCGAAGCTGTTTTTGCCTCAAAATAAATGTAAATTTTCCCGCCGCCTTGTAAGGAGTCAAAAAACCAGAATAGCATATTGTTAGCTGCGGAATCCGGCGCGGTTGAATGATTGGTCGCTTGAATAAAATCTGGCAGTGAATCGGTTATGCTGATGTGAGTGGCGCAAACTGGTGACAAATTTTCAACTGTTATTTGATATTGAAAAGACTCACCTGCCAAAACCGTATCCAGGTCTGCCTTATTGGAAACAGCTATATCACAATTTAGCGGTGGTAGTGCTTTTTCTTCGGTTTTGGTTATTGTCACGGAAGCATAATTATTTGATAAATTGGTGTCTTTTTGAGCTGAGATATAGGCTGAGTTAATAATACTGCTTGCTGAGTCGGGCACATTGTCAGAAAGGCGGCAAAGCAGCAAAAGGGATCGTTCCTCACCGACAAGCAAGGAATCATAAAACCAAAAAAGCAAGTTTTGTGAGATGGAATCGGGAAGCAAATCAAAATGCTCCACAGAAACATATTCCGGCAGCGTGTCACTCAATGTGACAGCATAGGCATTCTGCGGACCCAAATTGCGCGCCTTGAGAAAATAGGAAAATCGTCCACTTGGAGATATGCTGTCGGTTGAAGAAGTTTTAAAAAGTGCCAGATCATAATTGAGATTAAGTGCCGATTTTTTATAAACAATCGTATTGGTAGCAAAGTCAAAATTATTATTGTAATTGGTATCATTTGCTGCTGTCACCTGTGCTGAATTTTTTATCGTCAAGATAGTATCTGAGAGGCTGGAACTGACAATAGCGGAGATAGAAATGGTTATTTCTTCGCCGGCGCTAATGGAATCGAAATGCCAGAATAGAATGTCTGCAAAGGTGGAGTCCGCTTCTAAACTCAAATTTTCGATTGAAATATAATCTGGTAGGGTATCGGTAAGTGTCACGGAAAAAGCATTGGCAGGCCCGGTATTATTTAGCTTCAAAAGATAATTGACGGGTTCATTAGAAAATAAAGTATCTGTGGTGGTGGTTTTAGTTAATCCTACATCGCAGTACAAGTTAGGCTCAGTATTTTTCTTGATCAACATTGTTTCAACACGTGCATAATTATTGGCGGCATTGGTGTCGGCATCGGCAATAATAACAGCAGCATTGCTCAGCAAATAAGTCGTTTCGGGAGGTGAATTTGTTGCCTTGACCGTCAAAGCAGTGGAGAATGTTCCACTGGCAACTAACGAATCAATGGACCAGAAAAGAACTCTTTCATGTACCGAATCTGGAAAGAAAGAATAATCAATTGCCTCAATGAAGTTAGGCAGCGTATCACATAAAGTAATATCGAATGCGGTGTAGTTGCTCAAGTTTTTGGCAGTCATTTCATATTGAAAGACGCCACCGGCTTTCACCGTATCCAAATTGGTAGAAATTGCCACTTCGATATCGTAGTTAAACCGAAACTGTTTTTGTTCTCTGATGACAAAAACAAAAACTTCAGCCTGATTATTATGCAGGTTGGTATCGTTTTCTGCTGCTACAGACGCTTGATTATAAATGACATTATAAGATTCTGGCCTGTCACTTTGGACAAAAGCAGAAAAAGTGAGGTCGACTTTTTGCCCGGAATAAAGAGTATCAATTTGCCAGACCAAAACAGTGTCTGTAAGCGAAAGCGGAATAGGATCAAAGTTGTAGGCGGAAATTGGAGCGGACAAGGTGTCGCTGACCATAATTTGATAGGCTGAAGCCGGACCACAGTTTTCTACGGTCAATTCATAATTGAAAACTTCATTAATTTTGACCGTATCTTTGCTAGCGGTTTTGGAAATTTTGAGATCGAAATTACGAGTGCGATCACCCTCATATTCAAATTCAAAATATAGCAGATGAACGCTCTCTGGATTGCCTTGGTCGAGATGCTCATTTGGTGTATTCAAAAAGCCGGGAAATTCCTCATGGATCAGATAATAGTGATTGAGAATAATGCGGTGTCCGCCCGGCTCAAGATAAAATTTTCCGGCATAGCGACGAGATACAGAAGGCTCGCCCGATGAGTCCTGAACCACGAAATAGTTTCCGGCATTGGGATCTAACTGGGGACTTATAGAGTTATTTGATTGTCTGAATTCAAGATAAAAAGATTCATTCCACTGATCAAGAGAATATTCAACGCCAGGATAGATTTTGTAAAAACCGGCTTTCAAAATATTGACGCACGCGGCTACGGTAGAATATCTATTTTTATGCAAATTGACATGAGCCGAATCTTTGTCGACGTTAACAAGATATTTATCGCCGGCTGAAGCAACTTGAATTGGTTCACAGCTCTGGGCATAAACAATTGGAGTTTTAAATGAAACAATGGCAACAACTAAAAGCCAAAATTGTAAGCAGCCAATCTTTATTATGTCATTACCTCTTCTGATTCCCACCTCTTCACCAGTCGCCTTCCCCAAAAAATGAAGAAAATTATGTAATAAAGATTTTTAAATAGGAACAAAAACGTCGGTATAAATGCCAGCAATTTTTATGCCAGTAAACTTCAAGTTGTTGCCATAAAGCCTCATTAATGAATAACAGCGGCAAGGAAATAGTGCTTGACAAATAACAAAAAAATGTTTATAATAAATCTCAATTTATGCTGCTTTGCTAGACGAGCTGCATGAATAAGCATCCTCGAGGTAGGTTAATGACTTTGTCAGAAGTTAAAAATGTACTTCAAACTAATTTGTTAACTGTTGATGTTGATTTATCAAGAGACATTTTTTCAGTTGCTGCTACTGAGTCAAGAAGTGATGTCCTCCCCTTTCGTACTCCTAAAACGCTGCTGACAACTGGAGTAATCAACCAACCAACAATTGGCACTATCGAAAAAGCTGACGACATTAGAATTGATGTCCAGGAAAAGCAGCCGGATCAAATAATGACCGATGAAACCAATCAAGAACAAATACCTTTCATCTCACAACCAGCGAGATTGTTTCTATCAAATCATCTCTGAACCAAGAAAAATAGTGAGAGGAACAATAAATCTATAGTGTACGAAATTCTTTTGGCTGATTTTTTTTGAGGCTCATTTTAAATATTCAGCACCTTTTGATTTGTGACCGGCAGAAGCCATCGAGGCTCTCGTTAAAGCGATGGCATCGCTTGGGTCAAATCACATTATTGACCTTAACAAGCTAAAAAGAGTTTGAATGTCGAACAACAAAATCCCAGCTCCAAACAGCAAAGGTGGGTAGATTCGAATGGTTTATTGAACAGCCGGGGAAGTGAGATGTTCGTTTGGCTGGGATTATTGAAGATTGCTCGCTTGCTATTTTTGACAGGGTGAAGAATCTATTCAAAGCATTTGCCAGGCGGATTCAGTTTCGCGACAAATAAAATAAAGGTTCGGCGACGAGGATATTAATCAAAGAATGAAAATCTCGGACAGTGTTCTCTTGCATCAACATTACGACCAAGAAGCAGAGGCAACGCTTATAGTTAGTGGTGAATCTGCTAAAAAAATTATTTCTGAGTTAGCTGAATTAAAAAGGTTGGGCCTCTATTATTTAATTCATGCCAAAGTTCAAAACATTCACGATTATTATTTTGATACCAAATCAGGCAAACTTGCTGCCAATGGCTTTGGCTTGAGAATCAGAATTAATAATAAGAAAAAAAATATTACACTGAAAGGAAAGCCGAAACTAACCGCTTGGGGAGGCGTGCAGCGGATTGAAATCGAACGGGATTATCACAAGCCAGGCATAATGGAAATATTGTCCTATTTGAGACATGAGATAGGAGACCTGCTAATTGAAAAAGAAATCAATGATTGGCAGCAGCCGATTCTACTGATGAAAAGGCTGGGTTTTAAGGTCATCCAGGAGCGAAAAAACTGTCGTCTTGTTCGGCAAATTGCTGCCGAAGAAAATACATTAGATCCGTTTGCTGAATTAGCCCTTGATTCGCTGATTTTTTTTGTGAATGAAGCAGAAATCTATTCTTATGAAATAGAAGTTGAACTCAAAAAATCCTCAGATATGAGATTGCTTCATTCACTAATAAAGGAAATTATCAAACTGCATCCCAGGGATGTTCAATGCTGGGAGTTCAGCAAGTTATCAACCGGCAGAAGAATGTTGCATTTATGGAATGAGGGAATTCTGCAGTCCACGCTTGATGAAAAAAAACAATTAACGTGGGACTCTTATGAGATGATCAGAAAATTTGGCAAGTAAATTAGCAGGATTGTTTGGTTAAGATAGATCCAAATTTGAAGTGGAGAAAAGTGGCAGCAAAAAAAAATCTGGTGATTGAGGATGAGCGACGAATCAGGGCAGAAGACCATCGTATTTGAGAAGTTGAACATTATCCGGTTGCTGTCGCTGATACTGGTAAGCAGAGTATTTACTTGGCACAAACAGAAAAAATAAACATCGCGCAGATTGATCTCAAATTGCTGCGGGTGGATAGATTAGCCGCCCTTGCCGAGGTGAGAAAGCTCGATCCCCAAATTGTTGCCATTATCCATTACTGGACTGGCACTATTGAAACGGATGTGGAGGCAATGAAAGCTGGAGCCTTTGAATTTATTGCCAAGCTGTCCACTCCGGATCAGATTTTAAAAATAATCGATAAGTCGTTAACCTGTCTGAAAAAATCAAGATGCCAGCGAAACAGATTTTGCGCCGTTTGCTCGATTTGAGAAGAATGGGATTGTTTAAACTTAAGCGAATAAAAGACAATTCGCCGTTGCGGGTGGCAATTTGATAAAAGAAAATTGTCACAAAAAATTCTTGATAATCAAAAACGAAGCCTGCTCG
>CAZNDR010000109.1:0-10350 GCA_964571835.1 uncultured Cytophagia bacterium
AATGAAATCAATTTAACATCATTTCTAAAAATTAACAAAATGAGAAGCCCTGTTAGCTTTTTTGCTCATGAATCTGGTTAGGCAGCGCGGCAATGAGGTGGCAATAATTTCTGAGAAATAGTTGCATTCGACCGAGGCTGATGTTTTGCACAGGTCGAAAAATTATCAATTGTTATGTACAAAAACAAATTGCTTCTCGGTTTTTTTTTCCTTATATTTTCCCAACTTAAAAATTATTGGAGGATGACTGTTGAGAAAAATTAACCTCGGCATCATTGGGGTTGGTCATTTGGGGCGATTTCACATCCAAAACTACCAGCAGATAGCGCAGGCTGAAATTGTCGGTGTGTACGATTCGAACCAGCAACGTTGTCAGGAAATTGCTGACGAATTTCAGGTTACTGCTTTTACTCAATTCAACGCCTTGCTGGAAAAAGTTGAAGCAGTCAGCATTGTTGTACCAACCGTGAAGCATTTTGAAATAACCAAAGCTTGCCTGGAACGCGGTATTCATTGTTTGGTGGAAAAACCGATCACCAGTTCGCTGGAGCAGGCAGATCAACTTATTCTTCTGGCAGAGGAAAAAAGAGCTGTTTTACAAGTGGGACATATTGAACGGTTCAATCCAGCACTCTTGGCTTTAAGCGATATTCATCTTAGTCCCATGTTCATCGAAAGTCACCGGTTAGCTTCATTTAATCCTCGAGGCACCGACGTGGCAGTTGTTTTGGATTTGATGATACATGACATTGATATTATTCTGAACTTAATAAAAAGTCCGGTAACAAAAATTGATGCCAGTGGCGTAGCTGTCATTTCAACCGAAGCGGACATCGCCAATGCTCGCCTTGCCTTTGCCAATGGCGCGGTAGCAAACGTCACTGCTAGCCGCATCAGTCAGAAAGCTATGCGTAAAATGCGAATTTTTCAACGCAACGCTTATATTGGCATTGATTTTCTGCAAAAGTTTTCTGAAGTGTACCGGCTGGTTGACCGTGATAATTATCAAATCCAAGCGAATCAATTTCCGATTGAGTTGGGGCATATCGATGGAAAGAGCAATCCACAAAAGATCGTCTATGAACGAAAGCAAGTGGAAGAAGTGAATGCGCTCAAAATGGAGTTGGAAGCATTTCTTGATTCCATAAGCCATGGCACAGTGCCAGCAGTCAGTGGAAAGGATGGTCGAGAGGCATTGCGAGTAGCGATTGAAATAACCAACATAATCAATGAGCAAATTAAATTATTGTAAGTCTCGCCAACGAAGTAGAAATTTAACAAATTCACTCCTCTGAGGCTATCAGCACCTATCGACCAATAATGACAATTGATAACAAGCATAGTATGAATGACACAGTGATGATGGTAGCCGGAGAAGCCTCCGGCGATTTGCATGGATCAGGCTTGATTCGGGAATTGAAGGGAAAACGTCCGACCTTGCGCCTGTTTGGTATTGGAGGAAACAAGATGCAAGCGCGAGGCATGGAGCTCATTTATCACATTAATGAAATGAGTGTTTTGGGATTGTGGGATGTCGTAAAGCGGTTTCGATTTTTTAAAAGGGTGTATCGAAATTTAGTCGATCGAATGGATTCAGAAAAACCGCGGGTACTGGTGTTGATTGATTACCCGGGTTTGAATTTAAAGTTAGCAAAAGCAGCGCATCAGCGAGGCATAAAAGTTCTTTATTACATCGCGCCTCAGGTTTGGGCTTGGGGCGCCCAGCGCATCAAACAACTGGCGCTGACCGTGGACAAAATGGCGGTGATCCTTCCCTTTGAAGAAAAAATGTATCGCGATGCTGGCGTCGAAGCGACCTTTGTTGGCCATCCGCTGCTCGAAATTCTGGAGACAAAATTGTCCAAAAAAGAATTCTGTGCTCAACACAGATTGAATCCAAATCAAAAAACTATCGGACTTTTGGCCGGTAGCCGGCGGCTGGAAGTTTCACGATTACTGCCGACAATGCTGGAAACTGTAAGATTGCTAAAAAATAAATATCCTGCCATTCAGATAATTGCCAGCAAAGCCGAACCAGTGCCGCTCGATATTTATCAGGGTATTCTTGCCGACAGCGCGGATATTAAATTAGTGGAACACGACACTTACGAAATTATGAAATATAGCGACCTGCTCATGGTCGCCTCAGGCACTGCGACATTGGAAGCGGCACTGTTTGAAACGCCGCTTATTGTCGTTTATAAAGTCGATGCTTTTTCCTATGTTATCGGCAAACAATTGGTTAAAATTGATACCATCGGCCTGGTGAATGTTATCGCTGAAGAAAAGATTGTCCCTGAATTCATTCAGCATAAATTCCAGCCGAAAAAGCTGTTGCCTGAAATTGAAGAGCTACTTTTTAATCAAGATCGTAAACAAAAAATGGTCAAAAAGCTTAGCGTCATTAAACAAAAATTGGGACAGCGCGGTGCCTCGAAACGAGCTGCACAAATGGTTCTGGAGCTATTGTGAAAAAAGACTCAATTAATTTTTAAGAAATTTTATCTCGAAAATTAACAGAAAACCGAGTTGTTCAATTTTATTTTTGCCATTTTGCAAATTGTTGAGCCGATATAGAAACCTCAAATTGCCGAGTTAATCTAAAATTCGTTTTTATTACCATAGAGGTAAATTCTCCAGTAATTGGTTTGACGAATCCGCCATTACAGTTAGGTTGGCCAAACAAAGATTATTGAATTTTTAAAAATGAAAATGCCTTTAAACAACTTTCGCTTTATCATAATTTGCTTGACATTTTTATTTTATCTGTTTATTTTATTGCCGAATTAACGTTAGCATTCGAAGGGAGAATTTTTTCCATCCCTTCAACATAGGAGTACTTGGTTTAGCTTTTGGGGATTAGGCAACAAGCGCTTTAATTAAATTAAAAGGAGACAAGCCATGAAAATGTTATTATTAATCGTCTTTAATTTGATTTTTGTCTCTACACTATTGGCGCAGAAAAAATTTGAAAAAGACACAATAAAAACCAGCCAGGGCGACTTAGAAATTACCTTTATCGGGCATGCTACGCTGATGTTTGCTTATGCCGGGAAAATTATCCATGTCGATCCGGTAGGTAGTGAGGCAGATTATGCCAAATTGCCCAAGGCTGATTTGATTCTGGTTACCCATGAGCATAGCGACCATTATGATCCGATAGCGATTAAACAGCTTTCCCACCATACTACGACTTTGGTGGTGACAGACAGATGTGTGCGCCAGGGAGCAAAAGGTTTGGTCATGAAAAATGGCGAAACGAAAACTGTGGCTGGTTTGGAAATCACTGCCGTGCCGGCTTACAATATTCTTCATAAGCGGGATAATGGTCAGCCCTTTCATCCCAAAGGAGTCGGCAATGGCTATGTGATTACGTTTGGAGATAAAAAGGTTTACATAGCGGGCGACACTGAAAATATTTCAGAAATGGCAAAATTGAAAAATATTGCTGTTGCCTTTTTGCCGATGAATCTACCTTACACCATGACGCCCAAAATGGTCGCCGAGGCAGCGAAAAGGTTCAAGCCACAAATCTTGTATCCTTATCATTTTGGGCAAACAAAGACAGATGAATTGGTAGCGCTATTGAAAGAAAATCCCGAAATAGAAGTGCGGGTTCGACCGATGCCGTAATCATCTTTGATGACAGGATAGATCATCTGAGTATGCAGCAAAACGTGGCTTATGTTTCAGCTCGGCTCAGCATGAGGTGGCTGAATTGTCCCTCTGGGCGAAGTTGAAGAGTGATGCCTCCTTTCGCCAATGCCACATTGTGGGCAAAACCCGCGGTTCGCCATGGAGTCGAATCATTTGGAAATAAAGCTCACGTGCCACCATGAGGCTTGTGAAAAATTAGCTAAGTGAGAGTGTCTATTTAGCGTAAGAAAAGTGGATGAGACAATGACTTTTTTAAGCGTCGAAATAAAAGCCAGAACAGAGCAGCTTGAGCGAATTCGGGCCATACTGACTGCAAGGAACGCTTTATTTAAAGGAATAGATCATCAGGTTGATACTTATTTCCATTGCAACTATGGTAGACTGAAACTTCGCCAAGGTACGATTGAAAATCATCTGATCCATTATAGCCGGAAAAATAAGGCTGGACCAAAAGACTCAATGGTCACGCTTTATCAACCCAATTCTAATTCCCAGCTCAAAGAGGTTCTGACCAAGTCGCTGGGGATTTTAGTAATCGTGAAAAAGGCACGGGAAATTTATTTTATCGATAATGTCAAATTCCACCTCGATACAGTAGAACAACTCGGTTCATTTTTGGAAATTGAAGCCATTGACAAAACAGGCACGATCGGACGAAAGCGACTCTTGCAACAATGTGAATATTATCTGTCTTTGTTCCAAATTGGCAAACAGGCTTTGGTTAAAAATTCTTACAGCGACATGCCGTTGAGCTCGGATTAAGGAGAAAATAGATGTCACAGACAGGGAGAAAATCGAATATGCTTTTACCAACCATTGTCTTAGGTGTCCTTGCTTTGCTGCTGGTTGTTTTTGCTTTTTATAAAGGAGAGGGGCAACATGTGATCGGCTTGAAGTTGGCTTCAAAGATGACGATTCAAATACTGCCCATGGTAATTTTTGCGCTGATCGTTGCAGGCATGGTGCAAGTGTTGATTCCGCAGTCAATGATCACCAAATGGATTGGCAGCGAATCCGGACTGAGAGGAATTTTTATCGGCACTGTGGCAGGCGGCTTCGCACCAGGTGGACCGTATGTTAGCTTGCCGATTGCTTTGGCAATGTTGCGCGCCGGGGCAGGCGTTGGCACTATGGTCGCTTTTCTTACTGGCTGGTCATTGTGGGCCATCAGTAGGCTTCCTATGGAAGTCGGGCTAATGGGATGGAAATTCACTTTAATCCGTTTGGCGTGCACATTCTTTTTTCTGCCCATTGCTGGATTGATTGCTCAATTGTTATTTTCTCAGATTAAAATTTGATCAATGCTTTGTATTTTTAATTTGATTATTTGTTCTATCAAATGTGCCTGGCCAATTTTGTGATTCATTCAATTAAATAATCAGCGATGAAAATTAAAATCGATAAAAATGAAATCAGAAAAAAACAGCGCCGACGCTGGCAAATCAAACCATTTACCCGCATCGCAAAAGATCGGCAAAAATATGATCGGTCATCCCATAAAACAGAAACGCAGGATATCATCAATCAAGAGATTGAAGCGAACAAATCGGATGAAAAATAGCTGATTCTCCGCCACCGTAGCTAATTTTTTTTCGTCTGAACTAGCTTTAATAGCCATTCCCATCTAAAACAGCTTTCCCTCTGAAAACTCGATAGACATAAACAGTGTAAAAAATGACCAGCGGCAAGCCAATGAGAGTAATAATGAGCATGACGGTCAACGTCAATTGGGAATTGGAACCGTTTTGAATAGTGATGCTCAGTGTTCGGTCTTTGGCGTTGACCAGATTGGGAAATTGAATAGCGCCAACAATGCCCCATAAGCCCACCAAGGACAGCGAAGAATTCAAAAAGACAAGCCCATATTTGCTTTTGGCAAGGGAAATTTTCACCATGTACCATCCTGCTACGACAATGGCGCAGGCGAGCCAGGCAAGGAAATTGGTTATTACGCTTGACAAGTAAACGGCGGCCAAAACAAAGGATAGGACAAATATAACCATAAAGGCTACCCAAATAGTGTGCAAGGCTTTTTTGGCAGTGGCTTGAAGTTCGGCAGAAGTTTTTAGAATTGCATAAGCTGATCCTTGCATTAAAAATGCTGCCATCCCCAATAATCCCGTAATCAGTGGAAAAGGTCGCAGCAAAGTGAAGAAATTTCCAGTGAATTCCATATTTTCATTCAACGGCACACCAACGATGATAGTGCCCAGCGCCACGCCATAGAGCAAAGCTGGCAAGAAACTGCCAATGATAAAGGCGCACTCCCAAAATTTTTGGCGTTTTTCATCCTGTTTCCAAAATTCAAGTGAAACGGCGCGGAAGATGAGTGCAAACAAGACCAACATCAGCGCTAAATAAAAACCGCTAAAAACCGTGGCATAAGCTTGCGGGAAAGCAGCAAACAAAGCGCCGCCAGCGGTTAATAGCCAAACTTCATTACCGTCCCAAACCGGCGTGATGGAGTTGAACAATAGTTTTTTGTCGTTCTCTTTTTTTGCCAAAAACGGCAGCAGCATTCCCAGACCCAAATCAAAACCATCGAGAATTGAATAGCCGATAAACAAAACACCGATAATGATGAACCAGATATTTTGTAAAAAAGCTAAGACATTCATTTTCATTTCTCCCAAAATGATGTTTCTCATAAATCCATTTTCAATGAAAAATTCTGCTAATGAAGCCTCTTGAACATTTATGCTTTGACAACAGTCGGGCCTTTTTTTATCATTCGAAGCAACGCCTTCACAAAAGCCAGAAAAACTATCAAATAAATTATTCCGAACATCAGCAGAGAAAAAAGAACCTGCCCAGCAGGAACAACCACAGAAACCGCATCAGCAGTTTTGAGCACCTGGTAAACTGCCCAAGGTTGTCTGCCAACTTCTGCTGCAAGCCAGCCAAATTGATTTGCCACATGTGGCAACGGAATTGCCCACGCCAGCACTGTCAGGTACCATTTGGTTTCCCAGAGTTTTTTCTTTTTCAGTAAATACGCCCCCACCAGCGATAAAGCGATAAAGAAAATTGCCAGCAAGATCATAACATGATAAGCAACAAAAGGCAAGAAAACAGGCGGTCGTTCGCCTTCGGGGAAATCACTGAGTCCTTGCACTTTGGCATTAAAATCAAAATCAATTAAAAAACTCAACAGATAAGGAAGGCCGATATAAAAATGGTTCTGTTGATTTTTTTCATCGGGAAAACCGAATAATGCTAAGGGCGCTCCTTGTCGAGTGTGATAAAGCGCCTCAAAAGCAGCCATTTTTGCTGGCTGGGTGCGCGCCACCTGCACCGAATGAGCATGCCCAAGGATCAATTCGAACAAGCTGGTAATAATTAGGATGATAAGTGATAATTTCAACGTCGCTCTGGACAAGTCTTTAAAACGCTTGTTGAGCAAATAATAGGCACTAATGCCAGCGACGAAAAACGAACCAGTGATCCAACTTGCGATAACCGTATGAACAAAACGAATCAAGGTCGAATGATTGAGTGCAGCCTGCCAAAAATTTGTCAGAACAGCTCGACCATTCAACATGGCAAAACCGGCCGGCGTTTGCATCCACGAATTAGCCATAATGATCCATAGCCCTGATAAATGCGAACCCAAAAAAACCAGAAAGGCGGAAATCAGATAAAGCCGCTCCGAAACTTTTCGTCTGCCGAAAACTAAAATCCCCAGGAAGATCGATTCCATGAAAAAGGCAAATATGCCTTCAGCAGCCAGCGGTGCTCCAAAGATATCGCCAACCAATCGTGAATACTGAGACCAATTATTTCCAAAGGAAAATTCCATCACAATGCCGGTGGCTGTGCCAAGAACAAAAATAAGTCCCAAAATTTTGACAAAAAAAACAGACATTGTTTGGTAGCGTTGATCTTTTTTTCTTCGGTATAAAATTTCCAGAATTAAAATGATTAACGAAAGCCCCAGCGTCATCGGGGGAAAAAGAAAGTGGAATCCAATGGTAAAAGCAAATTGGATCCGGGACAACAGGACAACGTCCATTTTAAATCTCCTTCAGTTGTTAAGCTGGACTTCGATGATTAGCACCTATTGATTTTTTTAAATGAAGAAATAGAAATGAACTAGAATGATCTTTCTATGGGTAAGATTCTAAGTACTTCATTTCAAAAATTCTTGTAGGGGCGCAAGGTCAGTTGATCCTTAACAAATGAAATCCTTACGGATTAAATCCATTTTGTTTTGCTTATTCTGTCGGACTGGAATTAAGGCGTACGCCTTTTATTAATCCTATAAGGAATTATGAATTGGTGTACTAAGTCGCTGAAAAATATTATATAAAATTGAAAAAGTCAAGTGAAAATTTTTGAGTAGTTTTCAAATCACGCCTATTTTTTAGTTGTCGTATCATAGCGCACTGAAACCTCGCTGCCAATTCTCAGTTCCAAAACGCCAGGCTCCAAAACATATCCGATAACTGACGAAAGAATTTTAATTACCAAATGTCAAAAACTAAAATAAAATGCAAGATCAAATTGTCACGAGATCAAAACATAATTTTTAAAATTTCATCTGGCGTAGTCTCTATTTTTTTTAAGCAAAAATTTTTTTTGACAAAATTAAAAGCATCAAGTAAATTTGATTAACAATTTTGGTAATTTGATGCCTTCACTGAAATTTATCAAATTACATGAGATCAATAAAATCTATTTTGGCTATGAGGATGTGGTGCGGCTCTTGGGAATTGCAGTTCCATCGACTAAGGTCGCTGTTAGCCGTTATCCCAAGCAGGGGCTTCGGGTCAGAGTGAAAGGCAATATTTATATGCCAAAAGAAAAGTGGCTGAACCTTGACTGTGAGCAGAAATTTATCATTGCTAAGATCAACCAGGTTGCTTTTTTGAAAGATCGGTGACTGATCCTTGGTAATTAATTGATCTACCCATTATTTAATGACCTTTGTGTTTGCCTGTTATTATGAGGTAGAAGTGGATTTTTTCTTCCAAAAATAATAAACCGGCACGCCCAATAACATAAATCCCAGACCAGCCAAAGATTGCACTGGTTTTTCCGAAACAACTGTCGTTACAAACCACAATTCAATCAGGATAAAAATGATAGGCGTGAGAGGATAGCCCAGAGTTTTGTAAGGTCTTTTTGCCTGTGGCATTTTCTTTCGCAGCACCAAGACCGCAGCGGCAGCCAGCGCGAAAAATATGGCATCAACAAAAACAACATAAGCAATTAAATTTTCAAAAGTGCCCCAGAATAAAATCAACAAAATTGCCCAGGTTGATTGAAAAAATATTGCCGTAGCTGGAGTGCGATATTGGGGATGGAGCTCTGCCACTTGGCTGAAAAAAATTTTATCTTTTGCCATTGCAAAATAGATGCGAGGTGCGGTTAAAGTATAAATTCCAGCTGTGCCAAAGGTTGAAATAAAAATTGCCAGTGCAATCAAAGAAGCTCCTGCTGGTCCGAGCACTTTTTCGATGGCTGCGGCAGCTACTCGAGAGGAACCAGCAATTTGAGCCGGCGACAGCAGAAACAGGTAGGCAATATTGGTGAGCAGGTAAATAGCAGTAATGGTGACCGCACCGATAATCATAGCCAACGGGACATCTCGCCGGGGATTTTTGGCTTCGCCGGCAGTAAATGTTGCATGTTGCCAGCCTCCACAAGAAAAAATTACGCCAACCATAGCCACCGCTAGTGAGCCGGCAAAACCTGATGGCAAATTGCTAAGCGGCTTGGAAAAATCCGACGTCTCACTGTCGCCAAAACCAAGTCCAATCACAATCAATGCTGCCATGCCGATTATTTTTAAAACTGTAAACAGGTCAGAAAATATCGCACCTTGTTTTACTCCCCAGACATTGATGAAGGTGAGAAAAATAATGCCAGCAATGGCAACAATTTTTACCATCGCTGGATTGAGTTGCACAAAGTAAGCAAAGTAGGTTGCAAAGGCGATACTGATTGCCGCAATGCCGCCGGTGTTGACGACCAAAAAATAGATCCAGCCATAGAGAAAGCCGAACAATCTGCCAAACGTTTTGGTCAGATAGACATAAATTCCGCCGGCATCAGGCATCATGGCGCTGAGTTCAGCATAGGTGAGGGCGCCAGTTAAGGCAAGCACGCCCCCCACAACCCAGACAAAAAGGATCCACAGGGGTGAAGGCAGTGCGCTGGCAATCATTGAAGGTGTCAGGAAAATTCCTGAGCCTATGACTGAGCCAATGGCAATCATGGTCAGGTCAAAGAGCGTGAGATTTTTTTTGAGTTGGGACATATCTGTTTGAATTAATGGCTAAAATTAATGGCTGAACAAAATCATATTTGAATATACAGCCAGTTTATGGCATGCCAAAAGATGCCTCGTCTCCGCTCAGTTTGATAACCCAAAATGTCACCCTGGCTCCAGACAAAGCAGAAAAGGGCAAAGTTAAATTTCACAATAAGCCGCATGACCAGCGACGCTCACAATTTGAGAGGACTGCAGATTTTTATTTTTAATGGAAACAGAAAAACTCTGTTCATAAACCGAGCCGGCTAACATTGACCAAAATAGAAATTTAAAAATTGAAAAGCAATAAAATTCTATCTCTTCATTGCACTACCGACTAATATCATTTAGCAGAATTTCAAACTTGTCGATTTGGGAATTTGCAGGCCTTTTTAAAAATTCATAGCAAGGAATTAAATTATCTCAATGCTTTAACC